>NZ_JACGWD010000038.1:0-41923 GCF_014077565.1 Pseudoalteromonas sp. 5Ae-yellow | reverse complement strand
AAACTCTTCAATTAAAAAGTTTTATGTCTTTCGACAGCTCAATGAATTCTGAATTTTTGTTTTTGTTGCCAAAAACGAATTGACTGTGCGTTATTATTTTCACTTTTAAAAAAGTAAAATCAAAACAGCTCAAGGCTGAATCTTTTAATAACATATGGTCACTCAGTTTCAATTGAGACTCTAATTTGTTTGCCTCGCTACCTAAGCAGCTTGGCTGTTAGAACTCAATCTGTACGAGTGCCCACACAGATGATTGCTTTATATTGTTAAAGAACGTTGCGATTATAAAGCTGAACTTTATCTCGCTAGGGCTGCGCATATTACGCTTTCCTATTTTTTTGTCAACACTTAAATTTAAACTTTCTAAAAAGATTCAATCTAAGTTTTACTTAACACCCTGAGTTGTTCGTGCCTCGCTATGCGTTGCTGTTTCCCGTCTCAGTGGGGTCGCATTATAGGGAGATCCGAAAACAGATCAACCCTTTTTTGAAGAAAACTTGAAATAATGTGCTGTTCGCTGAGTATTTGAGCTAAACGCTCAAAAACACAACTAAACCTCCTGTATTGAGGGGTTTAAAGAGCTATTTAAAGTCAAAGTTATGGTAACTAGTGATCAGTAGAGACATATTTGGATCATCAATGCTGAAAAAGCCAACCAATAAGTTAAGAGTCGTGTTACTAAAATCATTTGAAATAGTCAAAAGCCGAGATTTAAATTCATTGGGCTATATTTTTATTTGAGAAGTGAGTTTACTAAGGCCCCAATGGTTAGCTTTACTATGAGGTTCTTAGTATCGGTATATAGATAAGAGAGCGACCCCATATATCTTCTGAGCAGCTCTAATCACTAAAAACTTCGTTAGGGATTGCTTAATGGTAGTTAAATTCGAAGTGCTATTATTAATAACTGTAAATCACTATATAAAGTGAAAATACTCTTTAACTAAAACCGGATAGGCTATTTTGGATGAATGGTAAGTAAAGATAACTAGGCTAAGTTATTAAAACAGCAGTCAAAACAACCTATCGATTCAGAATCTATGAGCCGATGCACATAATAGAAGATAATTACTGGTTCATATAGTTTGACAAATTTTAGGCAAGAAAAAGCCGAGCATAAGCTCGGCTTTTAGGTTTCTTTAAGACTTACTCTGCAGACTGTGCGTCTTCTTGAACTGCTTCGCTAGTCGCTGGGCGACCAACTAGTTCAATATAAGCCATTGGTGCATTATCACCAGTACGGAAGCCACACTTAAGAATACGAGTGTAACCACCTGGACGATCCGCGTTACGTGGACCGATTTCACTGAATAATTTACCAACAACTTCATTATCACGCGTGCGAGCAAACGCTAAACGGCGATTTGCTACACTGTCAGTCTTAGCCAGTGTGATTAAAGGTTCAATTACACGACGTAACTCTTTCGCTTTTGGCAAAGTAGTTTTGATGATTTCATGTTTCACCAAAGAACCTGCCATATTGCTAAACATCGCTTTACGATGGCTACTGTTACGGTTTAATTGACGACCACTCTTACGATGGCGCATGACCCTATCCTTCTAACTAAACTAATATAGTGATTTAGATTATTCAGCTAAGCTTGCAGGTGGCCAATTTTCTAGGCGCATACCTAGAGAAAGTCCACGTGAAGCTAGCACGTCTTTAATTTCAGTTAGAGACTTCTTACCTAGATTAGGCGTTTTAAGAAGCTCAACTTCAGTGCGCTGAACTAAATCACCGATATATTGAATTTGCTCGGCTTTCAAACAATTTGCTGAGCGTACTGTTAATTCAAGATCATCAACTGGACGAAGTAGAATAGGATCGAATTCTGGCTTCTCTTCTTTCTCTTCTGGCTCAGTTACATCACGTAAATCTACGAATGCATCTAATTGCTCAGCTAAGATAGTAGACGCACGGCGGATCGCTTCTTCTGGATCTAAAGTGCCGTTTGTTTCCATATCAATGATTAACTTGTCTAAATCTGTACGTTGCTCAACTCGAGCTGATTCAACCGAGTACGCAATACGTTCAACTGGGCTAAATGATGCATCAAGCAACAATCTACCAATTGGACGCTCATCGTCATCAGAGGATAAACGACTAGATGCCGGCACATAACCACGACCACGTTCAACACGAATACGCATGCTGATCTCGCTGTTATTTGTAGTTAAATTACAAATAACGTGATCTGGATTAGCAATTGTTACATCGCCATCGTGCTGAATATCAGCCGCAGTAACAGGGCCTACACCAGATTTAGTCAGGGTCAGAAAAACTTCATCTTTGCCTTCTAACGTTACTGCTAAACCTTTAAGGTTTAATAGTATTTCAATGATGTCTTCTTGAACGCCTTCTTTCGCGCTGTACTCATGTAATACACCGTCGATTTCAACTTCAGTTACTGCACATCCAGGCATAGATGAAAGTAATATACGGCGTAAAGCATTACCCAGAGTATGGCCAAAACCACGCTCTAATGGTTCTAAAACTATTTTAGAACGCGTTGGGTTGATAGCGTCGATGTCGACTAACCTTGGTTTTAGAAATTCTGTAACAGAACCCTGCATTTTATCCTCTCTTAACTCTTAACTTTACTTAGAGTAAAGTTCGACGATTAGTTGTTCATTAATGTCCGCAGACAGGTCTGAACGCTCAGGTAGACGCTTAAAGCTGCCTTCCAATTTCTTACCGTCAACTTCAACCCAAGTCGGCTTTTCACGTTGCTCAGCCAACTCTAGAGCAGCGATAATACGTGCTTGCGTCTTAGACTTCTCACGGATTACAACAGTATCTTCTGGAGTAATTACGTATGAAGGAATGTTCACAACACGACCATTAACTAAAATCGCTTTATGGCTTACTAACTGACGTGCTTCTGCACGTGTGCTAGCAAAACCCATGCGATATACAACATTGTCTAAACGTTGCTCTAAAAGCTGTAACAAGTTTTCACCTGTGTTGCCTTTAAGGCGAGCAGCTTCTTTGTAGTAGTTACGGAATTGCTTTTCTAATACACCGTAGATACGACGTACTTTTTGCTTTTCACGTAATTGTAAACCGTAATCAGATAAGCGACCTTTACGAGCGCCGTGCTGACCAGGTGCAGTCTCAAGTTTACACTTAGAGTCGATAGCTCTTACGCCGCTCTTAAGGAACAGGTCAGTACCTTCACGACGACTCAGCTTGAGCTTAGGGCCCAAATATCTTGCCATGTTATTTCTCCTAACCTATTGTTAAACGCGACGTTTCTTCGGTGGACGACAACCATTATGTGGTATTGGCGTCACGTCAGTAATGTTGGTAATACGGTAACCAGCAGCATTCAAAGCACGTACAGCAGATTCACGACCTGGACCTGGACCTTTAATGAAAACTTCTAGATTTTTTAAACCGTATTCTTGAGCAGCAGTACCTGCACGCTCTGCAGCAACCTGAGCAGCAAATGGTGTAGATTTACGTGAACCACGGAAACCTGAACCACCGGCAGTAGCCCATGATAGTGCATTACCTTGACGGTCGGTAATCGTTACAATAGTGTTGTTGAAAGACGCATGAACATGAGCCATACCATCAGCAACTTGTTTTTTAACCTTTTTACGACGAATTGGTGTCTTAGCCATAATACTATCCCCTTATCGCTTAATAGGCTTACGAGGACCCTTACGGGTGCGCGCGTTAGTCTTAGTTCTTTGACCACGTAGTGGTAAAGAGCGACGGTGACGTAGGCCACGATAACAACCAAGGTCCATTAGGCGCTTGATATTTAAAGTAACTTCACGACGAAGATCACCTTCAACAGTGTACTTGCCAACTGCATCACGCAGTACGTCAAGAATTTCGTCTGAAAGTTCACCGATTTTTGTGGTTTCGGCGATACCAGTCGCTTCTAAGATAGCCTTAGAGCGAGTCTTACCTATGCCATAAATAGCTGTTAAACCAATAACTGCATGTTTATGATCAGGGACGTTAATGCCAGCAATACGGGCCACTAACACATCTCCTATATTCGAATTTGGTAATCAAAAGTTTGAAAAGCCCGTAAGGATACTCAAACGAAGACCAAATCACTACTAAAAACACAGGCCGAGAAAACTCAGCCTGCACGACTGTTTACTTAGCCTTGCCTTTGCTTATGCTTAGGCTCACTGCAAATTACGCGTACTACACCAGCACGTTTAATAACTTTACAGTTACGGCATATTTTCTTAACGGAAGCACGTACTTTCATTGCTCAACTCCGTAAACTGACCTTATCGACCGTAGCCTTTAAGGTTCGCTTTTTTCAGCACAGAATCATACTGATGAGACATCAGGTGAGTCTGTACTTGTGCCATAAAGTCCATGATTACTACAACGATAATCAAAACTGATGTACCGCCGAAGTAGAATGGCGTTTGCCACGCCATCGTCATGAATTCAGGCACCAGACAGATAAAGGTTATATACAAAGCACCTGCCAATGTCAGGCGTGTCATCACTTTATCAATGTATTTAGATGTCTGCTCACCTGGACGAATACCTGGGATAAATGCGCCAGATTTCTTAAGGTTATCTGCTGTTTCACGTGGGTTAAAAACCAACGCTGTGTAGAAAAAGCAGAAGAAGATAATAGCCGCAGCTAAAACAAGCGAGTACAACGGTTGACCTGGAGTCAACGTAGTAGCAACAGCTTGTAATACATCAGCGACTGGACCTTCACCTTGGCCGAACCAGCTAGCAATTGTACCAGGGAACAGAATTATACTGCTAGCGAAGATTGGTGGAATAACACCCGCCATATTTACTTTTAGTGGTAAATGCGTGCTTTGGGCAGCAAATACTTGACGACCTTGTTGGCGTTTAGCGTAGTTAACAACAATACGACGTTGTCCACGTTCGAAAAACACTACAAGATAAGTAACAGCGAATACGATTACCGCAACCATCAACAGTACAAAAACATTCAAATCACCTTGGCGCGCCATTTCGACTGTCGAACCAATAGCAGACGGCAAGTTAGCTACAATACCAACAAATATTAGAACAGAGATACCGTTACCGATACCACGCTCTGTTATTTGTTCACCCAACCACATAAGGAACATAGTACCAGTAACTAAACTCACCACAGCAGTGAAATAGAAACCCATACCAGGGTTAACAACTAACCCCTCCATCATGCCCGGTAAGCTAGTAGCAATACCGATTGATTGAATAGTAGCTAGCACAAGCGTGCCATAGCGTGTGTACTGGCTAATTTTTTTACGCCCTTGCTCACCTTCTTTCTTAAGCTCTATAAACGGAGGATACATATGCGTTAATAGTTGCGTAATAATCGAAGCCGAGATATACGGCATAATACCCAGTGCTAACACTGAAGCTCGCTCAAGTGCACCACCACTGAACATGTTGAACATTTCAACAATGGTGCCCTTTTGTTGCTCGAAGAAATCGGCAAGTACAGCGGCGTCAATCCCAGGGATCGGCACAAATGAACCTAGACGGTAAATTATGATAGCACCCAATACGAAGAGTAATCGGCGCTTCAATTCCGAAAGTCCACCTTGTGCACTTTTTGTATCTTGACCTGGTTTAGCCATTAGTACTTCCTTAGTCTTCTACCTTGCCTCCGGCAGCTTCAATAGCTTCGCGAGCACCTTTAGAGGCTTTAAGGCCTTTAACGGTAACAGCGCGTGAAACTTCGCCAGATTTAACAACTTTAACGAAAAGAACGTTCTTTTTAACTAGACCAGCTGCTTGTAACGCGCTTAGGTCTACCACATCGCCTTCAACTTTAGCGATTTCAAAAAGGTTTATTTCTGCAGATACTAAAGATTTGCGAGAAGTAAAACCAAATTTAGGTAGACGACGTTGCATAGGCATTTGACCGCCTTCAAAACCAACGCGTACTTTGCCGCCAGAACGTGATTTTTGACCTTTGTGACCACGACCACCAGTCTTACCTAGACCAGAACCGATACCACGACCAACACGTTTTGGAGCAGTTTTTGAACCTGCAGCAGGTGAAAGTGTATTCAAATGCATCGAATTAACCCTCTACCTTAACCATGTAAGAAACCTTGTTTATCATACCACGTACACATGCTGTGTCTTCTAACTCAACAGTGTGGTTGATACGACGTAAACCAAGACCGCGTAATGTAGCTTTATGTTTCGGTAAACGACCGATAGAGCTTTTTACTTGTGTTACTTTTACAGTTTGATTTGCCATGGTTACCCCAGTATTTCGTCTACGCGAAGGCCACGTTTTGCAGCGATTGACTGTGGAGAATTCATATTCTCAAGAGCCGAAATCGTTGCACGTACTACGTTGATTGGGTTAGTAGAACCGTAACATTTAGAAAGTACGTTCTGAACACCAGTCACTTCTAGTACTGCACGCATAGCACCACCTGCGATGATACCAGTACCTTCAGAGGCTGGTTTCATGAACACTAGTGAGCCAGCATGACGTCCCTTAACAGGATGCTGTAATGTATTGCCATTTAGGTCTACATTGATCATGTTGCGACGTGCTTTTTCCATTGCTTTTTGAATAGCAGCTGGAACTTCACGTGCTTTACCATAACCAAAACCTACTTTACCTGCGCCGTCACCAACTACAGTTAGTGCAGTAAAGCTAAAGATACGACCACCTTTAACTACTTTAGACACACGGTTCACCGCGATTAGCTTTTCAGCTAGATCAGGCTGTTGTTGCTTTGCTTCTACGTTAGCCATAGTCTACTCCTAGAATTGCAAACCGGCTTCACGCGCAGCATCAGCTAGCGCCTTCACACGGCCGTGATATTTAAAGCCACTGCGATCAAAAGCAATCTTTTCGATGCCTTTGTCAGCCGCACGTTCAGCAACCGCTTTGCCAACTGCTTGCGCAGCTTCAACGTTACCGGTGCCTTTAACTGTTTCGCTAATAGCCTTTTCAACAGTAGAAGCAGCAGCCAGTACATTACCCTCAGCATTTACAACTTGAGCGTATATGTGACGTGGCGTGCGGTGGATAACAAGACGCGTTGTGCCTTGTTCAATATAATTTCTACGAGTGCGTTTAGCACGACGTAGACGAGCTGTTTTTTTATCCATCGTCTTACCTTACTTCTTCTTAGCCTCTTTACGGCGTACATTCTCATCTGAATAACGAACACCCTTACCTTTATAAGGCTCAGGTTTACGGTATGCACGAATGTTAGCAGCTGTTTGACCAACTAACTGCTTGTCTACGCCCTTAACTAGAACTTCTGTTTGGCTTGGAGTTTCAATCGTAATTCCTTCAGGAACTGCGAAATTAACTGGGTGTGAGAAGCCAAGAGTTAAATCTAATGTTTTACCCTTCGCTGCAGCACGGTAACCCACGCCTACTAACTGAAGTTTCTTCTCGTAACCTTCATGCGTACCAACAACCATGTTGTTGATTAGAGCGCGAGCAGTACCTGCTTGAGCCCATGCATTAGCTACGCCATCACGAGGTAAAGTAGTAATAACGTTTTCATTTACTTGTACTTCAACAGCGTTGTTGATTGTACGAGTAAGTTCACCGTTTTTGCCTTTAACTGTGATTTCCTGGCCTTTTAATGTAACTTCTACACCGGCAGGAACAGTAATTGGTGCCTTTGCTATGCGAGACATAGTTCCCCTCCGATTAAGCTACAAAACCAATGATTTCACCACCAACACCAGCACTACGTGCTGCGCGGTCTGTCATTAGGCCTTTAGAAGTTGATACGATAGCGATACCAAGACCACCCATTACCTTAGGTAATTGGTCACGTTTCTTATAGATACGTAAACCAGGGCGACTTACACGCTGGATATTTTCAATTACAGCTTTGCCTTCGAAGTACTTCAACTCGATAGAAAGCTCAGGTTTAGTTTCGCCGTTAACAGCGAAATCTACGATATAACCTTCGTCTTTTAGTACTTTAGCTAATGCTACTTTCAGCTTTGAAGTTGGCATCGTTACAGATACTTTCTTCGCTGATTGACCGTTACGAATTCGTGTGAACAAATCCGCGATAGGATCTTGCAAGCTCATAGTCTTACTCCCATGATTCTATTACCAGCTAGCCTTTTTAAGGCCAGGAATTTCACCGCGCATAGCTGCTTCGCGAACTTTAATACGGCTCATGCCGAATTTGCGAAGGAAACCATGTGGGCGGCCCGTAATGTTACAACGATTACGTTGACGTGCAGGGCTAGAATCACGTGGTAAAGCTTGTAGCTTAAGTACCGCGTCCCAACGATCATCTTCAGATGTGTTAACATCACTGATGATAGCTTTTAGTGCAGCGCGCTTTTCAGCGTACTGAGCAACTAGTTTTGTGCGCTTTGCTTCGCGCGCTTTCATAGAATTCTTTGCCATAACCCTACCCTTATTTCTTAAATGGGAAGTTAAACGCTTCTAACAACGCACGGCCTTCCTCATCAGATTTCGCAGAAGTAGTGATAGTAATATCCATACCGCGTACACGGTCTACTTTATCGTAATCGATTTCTGGGAAGATGATTTGTTCACGTACGCCCATGCTGTAGTTGCCACGTCCATCAAAAGACTTTGCACTTACGCCACGGAAGTCACGAATACGTGGGATAGCGATTGATACCAAACGCTCAAAAAAGTCCCACATACGCTCGCCGCGTAGGGTTACTTTACAACCAATCGGGTAGCCTTCACGCACTTTAAAGCCAGCAACAGATTTGCGTGCTTTAGTGATTAAAGGTTTCTGACCAGAGATTGCTGCTAGATCCGCTACTGCGTTATCTAAAATCTTCTTGTCAGCTAGGGCTTCGCCCACGCCCATATTCAATGTGATCTTTTCGATCTGAGGGACTTGCATGACAGAGCTGAAACCAAACTTCTCTTGAAGTTCAGCAACTACTTTGTCTTTATATACTTCATGCAGTTTCGCCATCATTCTACTCCAACTATTAGATAGTTTTACCAGTAGATTTAAAGATACGTAATTTCTTACCATCTTCAATCTTGAAACCTACACGATCAGCTTTACTCGTTTCCGAGTTGAAGATCGCAACGTTTGATGCATCCATAGATGCTTCTTTCTCAACAATGCCGCCAGCTTGGTTCAATTGTGGAACCGGCTTTTGGTGTTTCTTGATCAAGTTTATGCCTTCGACAAAGATTCGACCAGATTCAGTAACAACTGAAAGCACTTTTCCGCGCTTACCTTTGTCTTTACCTGCTAGTACGATTACTTCGTCATCACGACGTATTTTTGCTGCCATGATTGGCTCCTTACAGTACTTCTGGGGCTAGTGAAACGATTTTCATGAACTTATCATTACGAAGTTCGCGAGTCACAGGGCCGAAAATACGTGTACCAATTGGCTGTAAGTTATCATTTAAGATAACAGCAGCGTTGCTGTCAAAACGGATCAGAGAACCATCTGGACGGCGAACACCTTTTCTGGTACGCACAACTACCGCGTTTTTAACATCACCTTTCTTCACTTTACCGCGAGGAATAGCTTCTTTTACAGAAACTTTAATGATGTCGCCAATCGCTGCGTAGCGACGGTGAGAACCACCAAGGACTTTTATACACTGCACTTTGCGAGCGCCGCTGTTATCAGCAACTTCCAGCTGAGTTTGCATTTGGATCATGTTAATGACCTCCGGTGTAGTAATTACAACGTGTCTTAAATTTGTTTAAAATCAAGACATTTCGATTAAATCCCACTCAAAAACAAACGAGTTGTCTCTTAAGGGCGGGCAATTGTACCAGCATTGAGGGGGTAGCGATAGGTTATTTTTTAATTAATTTGGAGTGATGGGAAATTAAAGCTGAGTAATTACGGCTATGTAGCTATTTTACAGGTGGTTACAAAACAAACAAGGCACCTGTAATGTGCCTTGTTTGTTTAAAGTATAATAAATTAACCAAATAAACCTTTTAATTTATCTTTAATTTTATCTTTTGCTTTGTCTTTGGCTTTTTCTTTTGCCTCATCGACCTTCTGCTTAGCTTCATCTTTGAGCGCATCACCAACATCTAGCTTTATACCTACATCGTGGAAAGGCCCTTTTATACGTAGTGGTATTTTAAAGCCAGTGCTGTCATCGGTAGTTCCCTGACCTTCGATAGATCCAACTATACCTGTAACCAAACGATAGTTGACCGTTGTTTGCGGTAAATCAACGTCGCCTTCACCTGATATTCTAATAAGTGGGCTGATAAGTGATAGGTCGGTATTTTTGCCAACGCCATTAGTAAAGTTAAAACTTCCAGTTAATGCTGAAAAATCTGTTTGCTCAGATTCTTCAAATCCGGTATCAAGCCCTTCAGATGCAGCACCAAAGTTACCTGAAATGAGTTCCTTACCTTTACGAACCATCTCAGCTATATTTGCACCTTTTACAGCTCCATCAGCAAACTCAAATCCAAGCTTTCCATTAAGCGCACCAATAAACGACTTTTGACTTTGGCCAGTTGTGTTTAGGTTCCAATTTAAAGACCCCTTACCCATTAGCTTGTCAAAACCTGCCGCATCCGTTAATAAAGGCTGTGCATCTATTCCAGCTAAGTCAAAGTTAGTTGATATTTTATAAGGTACTTGCTGTGCGTTTACATTGATAACGCCTTTACCTGACCCTTCATAAGCAGAAAAGCTATCTAGGCTTAGTTTTGCAACGCTATTTTTTAAAGCAACAGTAAATTGATTTGCGCCTAATTTAATATCATTTGCTTTTAATCCACTTGAACGAATCACTACATTTGCATCTAGTGAATTTAATGCACGTAAATCAATCTTAGTGTCATCCCATACTACTGGCTCTGCAGGTTTATCTTCTTGCTCTTCTGGCTCTTCTTGTTTTGCCACTGCTTCAGGTAGATATGGGTTTAAGTCAAGCATACCTAAATCAATATCAGCATTTACTGCTAAACGCTTACCTAGGTTAAGCTCGCTCTTACCTTTTATTTCTAATGCGTCTAACGTCGCAACTAAATCTTCTAAATTAAATTTCTCACCTAGTAGGTGCATTTTACCGTTTACACTAAATCCGTTAAAAGCATTGTCTTTAGCGTCTAGCTCTACACCTTGCCATTTCGCAATACTTTTAACAGACTCACCGCTTAGTGCTAACTGACCTTTAATATCTTGACCTTGCTTAGCTATGCTCCCTTCGAACGTTAAATCAACTAAACGAGAATCTAAGGTTTGTTTAACATTAAAAGTAGCACCTTCAATTGCTTTAGCAGGAGTATCTAATTTTATATCAAGATCAAAACGCTCTTGCATATAAGTAATACCTCCTTTTACTTCTAATGTTTTACGAAGTGAAGGAAGTAAAATAGCGAGTTCTAAATCGCTAATTTGTTGTTTGGCACCTGTTTGACCATCTAGATAAGTGAATGTGCCGCCATAAATAGCAACCTCACCTAACTCAATATCAAAGTTATCTGGAAGCTTTATCGCTTCACCTGGTTGGCTCTGCTCTTTTGGTTGCTCTGCAACTGCATCAAACAACTGCCAATTGGCTTTACCATTTTTGTCGGTTTCTAATAGGATATTTGGTTCGTTTATAACAAACTTATCTAATTTAAACTCACCACCAAATAATGAAAACCAAGGTATGTGTACAGCAAGCTGTTTCATACTCGCCATATCGGCGCGCGAACCTGGTTCCATATTTGCAAAATGCACGTCGTTAAGTTCTAACTTTAATGCAGGGAATACGCTAAGTGTTTTATCACCTTTAATAGTGAGAGTGCGCCCAGTTGTTTGTTCTACCTGTTCTGAAACTTTGTTAAAAATAGTATCAGTAGGGATTAAAAACGGTGCGGCAACAATTAGTGCTATACATAGTAAAAGTATTACACCTACAATTTTAAGTAAGGTTTTCATGATCGTCCTTTCAAACGTGCAAATAATGTTCTTATCATAGCGAGTGTTAGCCTTAAAATCATTGTCGTTCTGATAAAAAAGCTTTTTATTAGATATTACATTCCCATCCTGAATCGCCCCTGAAACATTTTGATACCTTTAGGTTACAAATAAATATTGACCCAATGAAACCTTAAGGTTACATTGATACCTTAAGGTTGCATATTGTAAAAATTTTAAAAGGAAATGAGCTATGTCTAATTACGATATTAAAAGTGAAGAAAAATTTATGGGCCAAAATGCATGGTTTTCATTATTCATGGGGGTCACTTTATTAATCATTAGTGTTTACCCAATGCTTAATCAAACATCAGCCCCACTATTGTTTTTAGGAACTGCTGCTTTTTTAGGTTCATTCTTTATGTTTGTGATCAGAGGCGGGTTTACATGGAGAATGAAATACCACCTTACATATAAAGATGAGTATTTAAATACCATCGACACTATTGCCTATAAACATGTCGTGCTTGGCTTACTTTTTAGTATGGGTGGCGTGTACTTACTCTCCGATACTCTTGCTTTAGAAGTATCTCACAGCATGATGGCTACATTTTACCTTGCTGTAATGAGTTTAATATACGGCGTATCAATTCTTTGGCAAAGCAAAAATTAGGAGCAAAAGTGCAAAATAAAATTGCAAAATACCGCAAAGAAGCAGGCCTTTCTCAACAAGACTTGGCTGATCTAATTGCGGTTTCACGTAAGACTATTAGTACAGTAGAAACGGCACGATTTACCCCTTCGGTAATAATTGCTCTAAAAATAGCAAAGCATTTTAATACCTCAGTTGAAAGTCTCTTTGTACTAGATAAAAATGATTGATACATGTTAAAGCGTTAGTCTCATTCTATTAGCAAAAACACCGATTTAGCTACTTCAATTACAACGTATGGAGGACAGCGCTGTTGTTATTAACGTAATTGCGCTAAAATAGACCAGCAAAAAAATATATATCTAAACCGGAGATTCTACAAGGCATGAAAAAACTGCTAATTTCACCGTCAAAAATGACGCTAGGCGAACAAGAAAATCAAATCTATCAGAACATTCTGAAGCAATCTTCAGAATTAAGCCTTAACCTTATGGCCGTGAAAGTAGAAAACCACCCTGATGATTTTTTACCTTGGTGTTACGAATTGCTAAGTGCAAGCAGAGATCGTATGAACTACGATTTACTAGAGCCGCAGCAATTACCAGTACTTAAGAAGCTACACGATCAGCTTATTTCAGCTATCAGCTTTTTACAGGTTAAAACTTTACGTATTGCTCCGTGGCCTGTAGTAAGTGTATTTGTAGAACAACACAAAGACGTTATTGCTCTTGATGAACAGCTTCGCTTAGTAGACTACATTAAAAGCATTCGTGAACAATCTCTTAAAGATATGATTCCTGAAGACTTACTTGCGTTTAGCGGTAAGCACATGGCATCACTTGATCCAAGCACATACAACTTTGACGTTGAATGGTTTGCATCTACAAAGAGTGCAAAGAGCTTCCATCAAATGCTTGGTGATTTACCAGGTGCTTTTGACGATGCACTAGTGAATATTCCACTTGAAGGTGATATTACTCAATATGAGTATCAACAATTTGTTGCTGCTTATTCAAAAATATTTACCGACAACAACGAAAAACCAACACTTGCGCCTGCAACACGACTGCTTGCAATGCGCCGCCCTGATTTATTTACTCCGATTACAAATAATCGATTAGATGCATTATGTGGTGCCCTTGGTGTTTCTAAACTTAAAAATAGTGATTTTGAACGTTACTGGCAAGATATCGTAAAAGGTATTCAAGCTATGTCATGGTACAAAATGGCTAAACCTAGTAACGAGTTAGAAGAACAATTGGTTGCTATTAAAGCATTAATTCCATGTTTCTTTCACTACGCTGATGCTAAAACACCAGATAACTCTAACTACATTAAACTGCTAACCAAGCCTAAACGTACTACAACTACAACAGGTAAAACTCAGCGTAGAGGTAAAGAGTCTGCAGAAATATTAGTAGACCGTGCACTTGCTGCTGACGATATTCCTGAACACATTCGCAGTAAACGTGATTCAATTGTGAGTGAAGTACAAAAAGGTCGCAGCGTAAACGAAACAATTAGCCTTATGCGCACTATATTCGGTTAAAATCTTCTAATTTAGCCGTACTTTTATGGTGCGGCTAGGTTAATTTATGCACCAGCAATGTGCGCAACATCTTCCTTCATGTTATATCCCCATCCTATTCATAAAATTCAAGCTCATGTTTTTAATAAATAAAAAATAATTTTTAATAAAAAATAATGAAGCTGGCACATACAGTGCAATTATCCCGTTAGTTAAACAATAAAAAGCCGTCAGCCTAAAGGTTCCGAATACATAATAAAAACCTTGGCGAGCAAAAATCATATAACGGGAAATGGACATGCTAAAACTAAAAAAAACCATCGCTATAAGTGCTATAGCATTAATGGGCGCAACATCTTTAACGTCAACAGCCGTACATGCTGAAGTAACAGCAAACGCAGCGGCA
Organism: Pseudoalteromonas sp. 5Ae-yellow; assembly: GCF_014077565.1. Classification (NCBI taxonomy): domain Bacteria; kingdom Pseudomonadati; phylum Pseudomonadota; class Gammaproteobacteria; order Alteromonadales; family Pseudoalteromonadaceae; genus Pseudoalteromonas; species Pseudoalteromonas sp. 5Ae-yellow. The sequence continues at coordinate 27,492 of NZ_JACGWD010000038.1, read as the reverse complement.
ACATCAAACTACTTATGGCGTGGTCAAGAGCAAACTGGGGGCGATGCAGCTATTTCAGGCGGTATTGATTACGCCAATGAATCGGGCTTTTATGCAGGTACTTGGGCTTCAAATGCATCGTGGGCAGATGAAATGACCTATGAGCTTGATTTATACGCAGGCTTTGGTGGCGACATTAACGAAAGCGTTAGCTACGATGTTGGCTATATTTATTACGCTTACCCAGACGCAGCTTCTGAAGCAGACGCAGATTTCTCTGAAATTTACGGTAGCATCAGTGTTGAAGGCTTTACATTTGGTGCTTCAGTACTTGCAACATCAGCTGCAAGTGGTGATGGTACAGACTTTGGTGATTCACTTTACCTGACAGCTGATTACGGTTTTGCTGTTGGCAGTAACGGCACTGAAATGGCACTTCACTTAGGCCACTACTCTGGTGACTTTATTGGCGATGATAATATCTTAGATTACGGTGTATCAATTTCGAAAGATGGTTTCACTTTTGGTTTATCTGATACAGATATGGATGATTCAGATATTAAAGCTTACGTTGCTTATTCTGTAGACTTTAATTTATAAGAAAGAATGTGTTACTTGCTGCAACACGAAGGGCCTTTTGGCCCTTTTCTTGTTTTATAGCTGTTTTGCTTTAAATGGTACCTTATTACATTGTACTTCTACTGTTTTAGGGTACCAAGCTGGGCCTATTTGATTCACAACCACCTCAGCTAAACCATTAGTAAACGATTTATACGTATGAACGCTTTGCCACTCCCCTTGTGGGCAATGTGTTGTTAAATCTAACGGCTCTGATCCCTCGTACAACGCAAGTGCAAAATTATGATGCCACTGTGAGCTTTTTAGAGTTTTATTGCTTAGTTTGCTCTGTATACCGTTATCAAAGTAAATATTTGTACACCCCGTTAAAATAATCAGTGTGCAACCGCCTGCAAATAGCTTGATGCTCATAATGTCTCCCCTAGTATTTGCTCTTGGCACCACACTTTAATGGTATGGGGCGAGTATATTCCAAGCGTAATTAAACTCAGCGCTCCATCACTAAACGTTTGTTGTGACTGCATTTGAATAACCGGTGTATTTGAGCATATTTGTTTTACGTCTACCCGCTGCTCACCCACTAATCCCCATAAATAAAATGGGCGGCTATCTTCGTAATTAGCTTGGCTCGTTATTTTTGCTGTTGCCCGTGGCTGAATGGTTACCGCAGAACAAGCACTGAGGCTTAATGCTATCGCCCCTATAATTAATGGTTTCATACTCTTCCTTATAAACTAAATACCAGTAAGGTAACTTTATAAGAGAACATAAAATATTAGCGTAAAAAGCTGTGGGGAATATGTAGAAACGCTATGAAGTTTTATACAGTTTATTACACATAAAGGCCGCATAAATGCGGCCTTTAAAGTAGTCAGTTTAAGTGGTTAGTAAATAAATAGACTTTAAAACTTAGCTAAGTTGTTTTTACTGTCTTTGTCGACCAGCTTAATATAAGGATCAACCCCTGCAAATAATGGTTTTTCTTTTACTTTTAGCTCAATAGTATTGGTACCAGATACTATTTGATGCTTTTGCGAATAAATAACAAAGTCTTCAGCGAGTAAGTTTTCAGGGTCGTCGCTAAATAATGCAATATCAATTAGCTCATCGAGTGGTTGTTCGGTTTCTTCACCTTGGCCATCGGCATGCTGCTTAGTTGCTTCAACGCTCAGTGTTACCTTATAAAAACCTTCGCTATCAACATCATCTGTAACCGACACTTCTTTCATTTCAAGCTCATAAAGCGTTATATATTTAAACTGATCATCAATAAAACGTTGTTCAGCTTGTGTTGCATCTCGCTTTAAATAACTAAGTAAATCAAGTGTGGTTGGATATGGCGTTGATTGATATTTAAACTCATTCAAAAACGCTTTAAGTGCTGCATTTAAGCGTACTTCACCTAAACGATCATAAATCGCCATCATCGCAACTGAGCCTTTATTGTAATGAAGGTATTGTTGAGCCTGCGTTTTATATAGTGGCATTTCTTCAAAGGCTTCGCCAGTACGGCCCATTAAGTATTTATCTAACTCGTACTTTAAGAATTTACGAAGCTTCTCTGCGCCAAAGCGTTTTTTTAGCACCATAAGCGCACTGTATTGGGAGAGCGATTCAGAAATAACGGCACTGCCCTCTACATTAGCCCCCGATACTTGATGCCCCCACCATTGGTGAGCAACTTCATGTGCGGTTACATAGTAAGGGTAGTCAACTTTACTCTCATCTCTTAAGTCTGTAATAAAGCCCATACTTTCTGAGTAAGGTACCGTATTGGCAAAACTTTGCGCAAACGAGCGATACTTAGGAAACTCAATAATACGAAGCTGTCTATGCTGATACGGGCCAAAGGCTTGCGTGTAGTAATCTATTGAGTCTTGAACTGACTCAATCATGCGGTCAACATTCCATGCATGATCTTTGTGGTAGTACACCTCAATATTTACCCCATTATGCTCAACCTTTTTACTTTCAAGCTCTGCCGAAAGCACAGAGTAAAAGTTTATAATTGGAGCATCCATTTCATAAACAAAGGTGCGGCGTCCATCTTTTACACTCTCATCTTTTAAGTAACCTGGAGTAATCGCAAATTGTGACTCATCGGTGGTTACGGTTGCCTTGTAGTTTATAAATCCATTAGCAGGCCCAAACTCATTTTGCGTATAATAGCGGCTGTCTTCTAGTTTATGTGCGCGCTCAAGTTCGGGTAAATCGTGCTTGCGGCGCTCATATTTATCGGCAATTTGAAAATACTTTTGATAACCAAAATTTGGTAATAATTCTCCATTATTTACAAATGTCCCGTTGTGCACGAGTTGAGTATCAGATCTTCTATCAACAAAACCGTCGTGTTCACGAGAAACAGAAAGCTCACCTTCGCGTACTTCATTAGGCATTAGCGGTTGTTCAAACTCAAACCATACCATGCCAAAATCGGTTAAACGCTCTACTATTTTTCCGCCCGCCATTTTTACATCCCAGCTTTTAGATTGGCTAGGCTCGTTGATTAACACACGGGTTATTGGCTCGTTTGCGGTATTGGTAAACTTAATTTTAGCCACGGCATTTAAAGCACGCTTTTTAGGATAAATATCAATGTTTAAATCAACATCAGTTATTATAGGCAGTGGCAAGTCTTTGTATTGTGAAAACTCTTGCTCATACCTTACTTGTAGCGCTTCGCTATCATCACTTGTTACAAACTCGTTGATTACACGGGTGTTGTAATAAATGTTATAACCCGCGCCCACAAATACCAATAAACTTATAACGGCTGCAATCTGGCCTTTTAAAGACATGTTGTAACGTACTAAAGATAAACGAGTACGCAATGTTTGCGACGGGCCGCGATGCCATAAAGCAAACCCTACAATAGCTAAAAACACACTCAATGCCCCCCAATATAGGGTATACCAATGCGCGCCTTGTAAAAAATGTCCATAACCGTTTATATCTGAATACGGTACGCTACTGCTTTGCGAAAAATGATACATATGATGCTCAAACCCGTAAGCACCCATTACCATTTGAGCAATGTAATACAAAATAAATAAACCCATACCTATGTATTTATTAGGGCTAATTATTTGTAAAAAGAACGCCAATATAGCCATCATAATAAAAGGCAGTAATGTAAGGTAACCCAACCTAAATAAGTACTGACCAAGCTCTAGGTTAAATTGCCCCTTAAATAGCTGCACTGCAATGGTAAACATCATGCCTACTAAATAAAGGCCACAAACTGCAGTGATTAACGCAATAATTTTAGATACCCAAAACACACTGTTATGCACCGGGAAACTGTCAACAATATCACCCATACCACTTTGGCGTTCTCGCCAAACCAGCTCTGCGCTGTAATAAGCAATAATGATAAACATAAACAAAGCGGAGGAGTTTTGAATAATGCCCACCATGTTTTGTGTGAGCGGCCAATCCGTTGTGCCATATGCGCCAATAGGTGCAAAAAGTGGTGCGAGTAACATAGTAATACTGACACCCGCTAAAATCATAAAAGGGGCACTTAATATAACTTGCTTAAGTTCAAATAAGCTGCGCATTACTAATTGCGATTTCGTATTTACCCCTTTTGACTTGTAATTTTTAGCGCTGCTAATAAGTGCTGCTTGTTTATTTTTTACAAACGTAGAGACAGCAAATTGCTTTTTCTGTTTTTTAGTGACTACGCGATTACCTAACTTTCCGAGGCCAAAAAACATCGCTAAACTTATTGCTACCCATAAAATACGGTTAATTAAAAAATCGCCCGAAAGCGTTAACACTTCAGTATTTTTATCACTTACAGTCCAGTAACGGGTTAAGTCAATTAACGACCCTGTGCCAAATGGGTCTGCGTAAACAACAATATTTCTAAACGCTAAATCATCAAAATAGATACTCGCCAATTGGTAGGTTATATAAACCACCACGGCCGTTACATATACCGCCATCATGGTTTTAAAATAGACCGCCACACTATTAAAAATAGCACTGAGGACCAATAAGCTTGGCACTGCTAAATATAAAAAAGGCGCTGCGTAATATATAAACTTATTGGGGCCTACTAGCTCGCTATCGAGCCAGCCAACCAACAAGCCAAATTGAGATCCCAAAAATACGCCTAATGGCACAGTTAAAAAAACAACTAGCACAACCAAGTAAGCACCAAAAAAACGTCCTGATTGATAAGCAAGCGGGTTAACGGGCTTACTAAACACCAGCTCATCCATTTTGGTCTCGCTGTTGCGAATCGCTGAGCTTGCAACAAAGTTAACCACTAAAAACATAGCAAGCGTACAAAAGGTAACCGTTAAAACCATAATGGTATAAGGCGAGTTCATATGAACATTAGCCCCACCTAACGGAAACTTACTACTGGAGCTTATAAAAAACGCCATAAAAAAGAATATTAATGAGGTCACATAAAACGAAGGCTGACGCATAAAATAGCGCAGCTCAAACGCGAGCATATTAAAAAACATAGCGCCCCCTTATGCTACTTGGCTGTTACGATGATTAAGCAACGTAGAAAAATACACATCTTCTAGGTTTGCACTGCTGAGCTCAAAACCTTCAGGGGCTTCATTGGCTAATACATGTAATATGGTTTGCCCAGCAAATAAGCGTTTTGAAATAACAGGCAGCTGCGGTTCAAGCTCTAGCGCTTCTTCTTGGCTCATGGCTTTGCGCCAAATTTGGCCTTGGAGTTTATCGGTAAGGGCAATTGGATTGCCCTCTAATAGTATTTTACCGCCTGCCAGCACCGCCATGTTTGGGCAAAGCTCTGCTACATCTTCAACAATGTGGGTCGATAATATAACGACTTTTTGCTCGCCTAAGCTTACTAACAAGTTATGAAAACGATTACGCTCTTCAGGATCTAGCCCCGCTGTTGGTTCATCAACGATAAGTAAGTCGGGGTCACCTAGTAAGGCTTGTGCAATACCAAAACGCTGGCGCATACCGCCCGAAAAGCCACTTACCGCTTTTGAGCGATGTTGATATAAATTAGTATGTGCAAGTAATCCTTCAACCGACTCTTTACGCTCTGCTTTATTATGAATTCCCTTTAAAACAGCCATATGGTCTAGCAAGTCGTAGGCACTTACCCGTGGGTATACACCAAAATCTTGCGGTAGATAACCTAAACGTTGGCGCAAAGCCTGTGGGTCTTTAAAAACATCAATACCATCAAAAGTGATTGAACCCGAATCAGCCGACTGCAGTGTTGCAATGGTACGCATTAGCGATGATTTACCTGCGCCATTTGGCCCAAGTAATCCAAACATCCCTTTGCCGATAGATAAATCAACACCTTGTAGTGCATGTACGCCATTATCGTAGGTTTTAGATAACCCTGTTATTGATAGCATTTTTACTTCCTTGAATATGAGTAATTATTTTTATAATGTTTTATACCACAAGGAAAATAGGAACATAAGTTACTTGCTGGTTAAATTTGTAACAATAAATAAACATAATTTAAACTCATAACACTTGCCTGCACTGTATTCACTCGGTATAAAAACCACATATACTTTTTATAAGAAGCGAAAAGCCATGCAAGATCACCAAAGCCAGCCGTTAAATGACTTTATAGAATATCCACATGAAGAAATGCTAAATCGTGCTAACGAGTTTTTACAAACCAGCCAACGCCGCCATAGCATTCGCAGCTTTAGCGATCGCCCAGTACCAAAAAATATTATTGAAGCATGTATAAAAGCAGCTGGCACAGCACCAAGTGGAGCGAATCATCAGCCTTGGCATTTTGTGGCTATAAACAGTAGCGATGTAAAAAAACAAATAAGAGAAGCCGCAGAAAAATTAGAGCGTTCTTTTTACGAAGGCAGAGCAGGTGAAGAATGGTTAGATGCGCTAAAACCGTTAGGTACCGACGCCAATAAACCTTATTTAGAGCATGCACCTTGGCTTATAGCTGTATTTAGTCAAAAAAAGGGCGGCGTAAGCAGCGATGATAAAAATACGAATTATTATGTGCATGAGTCTGTTGGCTTAGCTACCGGCTTTTTAATTCAAGCTTTGCACCGCAGTGGTTTGGCAACCCTTACTCATACTCCAAAGCCAATGAGTTTTTTAACCGACATATGTAATCGCGATAAAGATAACGAACGCCCATACATGCTACTTATTACAGGCTACCCAAGTGATGATGCAACAATACCTGCTCATGCACTGGATAAAAAATCACTCGATGAAATAGCTACGTTTATTTAGTATTTTCTTGTCGGCAAAACCACTCATATAGCAAAGCAATGATCGACTCAACTTTTGGATCGGTCAATGAGTAATAAATAGTGTGCCCTTCTCTGCGAGTAGCAACCATATCTGCCTTGCGTAAACTTGCTAAATGCTGAGATAACGCTGACTGTGCTAAAGGTACATTTTTATTTAGCTCACCTACACTTTGCTCACCTTGTAATAAACTACATAAAATCATTAAGCGATTTTTGTTAGCCATTAATTTTAAAAACTGTTCGGCTTGCTCTGCGTTGACAGCTAGTTGTTCAATATTCATTTTTATTATTTCTCTTTTTGATACCTTTTTAAGTATAGACTTTTACATTAGTAGGTTCTAATATAATTAACATTAGACTTTACTAATATTAAGGTAATCACAAAATTAACGATGCCGTTTTATTAATCGGCGGAAGTGCTGTAGCAGTATCCGCACTATTAAGTTACTTTATATAAAGTAACTTTCAGTTTTTAACGTTATTTATAAGTATTAACTCAATTCACCTACTTATACCAAGTAGCACTCATTAATGTCTTTTTTAAGAAAAAGAGGATTTACAAACTAATGCTTACATCAATCCCTGACTTACTAAAAATTATCACACCTAACCAACGCCGTATTGACGCAGCGCAAGCAAAACTCGAGCTTGAACAAAATAAAGGTTTACTTATTGATGTGCGAGAACCTGCAGAGCACGCGACAAAATCGGCTGCCGGCGCTATAAATATTCCGCGTGGATTACTCGAGATGAAACTGATGGAAATAGAAAAAGACGCAGCTCGCCCTATTTACGTGCACTGCGCAAGTGGTGCGCGCGCAACGTTGGGAGCAGAAGCGTTAACGCGTGTGGGTTATGAAAACGTAACCGTTATTACCTGTGACGCAAACCAAATATGTAGTGTGTTTTAAACATCAACTGAATACTTATAATGATGCGCCTAGTAAAGGTAGGCGTTTAACTTTGTGATAAGTCAGTGCTAATTTAATACACTCTTTAACTGGGTATTCTGGTAATGGCTTTTCACTATTTAATACAATTGCCCGGTTACCTTCGAAAGTGAGAGTGTGGGAATACAACTCTCTAAATGTGCTTACTAGCTTTGATTGGCAATGAAAAAACAAATAACACGAGGAGCCCTTAAAGCCTACGCGAATGGGGCTGCCATTTATTGTGTTATAACTTGGCTCTCCCCACTTTAAAGACTCTTCAACAGCTCCTAAGTTTTGCTCTTGTGCTACGGTATAAATTAACTCTCGTAATTTTATAAGCTTACTTTTTGCTATCTCAGGATAATTATTAAATATATTTTCTATTTCCGTATTCATAAAAATATCCTTATAAGCTTTACAATTTTAAAACAGGCTACTTTTGCTGCCTTTCATCAAGTAAAACAAGTAGCATCTGCTCAATATTTTTAACACTATAAGTAAGTGATCTCAGTAGCTCTTTCTCACTTTGCTCTGTTGCCTGCTGCGACGCTTTACCTTGGTTTGCCAATACATCTTTTTGCTCAAGTATCGCCTCTCTAAACTCACTCGCATTAACTACACCAAGCAAAGACACTAAAGCACCATTTCCTGACTGCCCTGCTGTTTCAAAGCTTAAACGATATAATTCAAAGATTCGCATGAGCGGCCCTTGGCTTAACCCTACATCTGTTATTTTTTCAAGCGGAATAGATTTTTCTTCTTTAAATAATATGCCACGTTTAACTACCAATTTTTGTGGTAATAAGTCAGCTGACATAGCTGCGAGTATTCGTCCGCTCACCAGCCATACAATCAGTAAAATGATAGGTATAAGCGGTATAGTAACAAGAGCCAACATTGCAAATAGCGAGGCAGTAACCATCCAGTATTGTTTTACTTTAGGATCAAAATTAGCACTTTTTAAGGTTAAGTTACTCATTAGCTTTCTTTTGTATGGTTGGGGATTTATAAAAGTACGCCAATCTAATATTGAATGCAATTTAGTCCAAACATTTATAATTAGCATTCAAATATACTTTCACACACTTATGTACATACAAAAAAGCCGAGCATACAGGGCTATGCTCGGCTTAGGTCTGGGAAAATATAACCGCTACTGTTTGTTGATAAGTATGCTCAAATTCTCTCTATCTGGGCCTATTACCTTGAAGGAGTAAGTACCTTGTTCGGTAATATTTAGTGCTATATTGGCACCTACGGCTTCAAGTAGTGTTAGTTCATCAATTGCCACTACCGGCGTATCGCCTGCTCCACCGTAATCAACGGTACTCCAATCTTCAGACGCTACTTTAAATTCGTAGTCACCTGCTTCTAAATCTATTGATGTAGAGTAAATTGCATCACCCTCGTACATAAGCGGGTTATCAGTACTCCAGTCATTTAAGCTGCCGCGAATAAATACCGTTGTTTGTGCAAACATTTCAGCGTTGAGCACTTTTAGCGATACGTTATTTAAATCACTGGCGTCAAATATAAACTGGTATTCACCTTCTTCTGCAATGTCGATGGTCATATTCGCGCCCGCAACCGACAACTGCTCAGCGGTGCCAACCATTACACTGGCATCACCCTCAGCCGATCCATAATCAACCGTGCTCCAATCTTCTGACGCTACTTTAAATTCATAACTTGCAGCACTCAGTGTTTTAGTAAAGGTGTAAATGCCTTTACCTTTATAACTTAGCTCATCGGTTACTCCCCAGTCATTAAGCGTACCGCGCACATAAATAGCAGTGCCTATAAATGGCTCTTCGTTGTATAAAGTAAGCGTTGGATTTTCAGGGTTTGAAGCATCAAGTGAAAATACATAGGTTGCATCAATAGCAGCGCTGAATGTCATGTTTGCACCTGAGCGCGTTAATGCCTCACTTTGGTTTTCAACTACATCTTTATCAGCGTCAGTAAGCGCGCCAAAATCAACTGTAGACCAATCTTCAGAGGCAATTTTAAATTCGTAATCGCCAGCGCTCAGTGCAATTGCTATACGGTATTCACCCTCGCCAATATATTCAAATGCATCGCGTGTGCCCCAGTCGTTTAAAGTCCCGCGCACAAACACAGCGGTGCTGCCATAAGGTACTACATCAGGTGCACCCACTGTCGCATTTGCACTTAAACCAGCACCTTGGCTCTCACCTTGGTTTTTAGTAAATACAGCTAATGTGTAAGGCGGTACAGTAAATGTGCCTTCGTTATCGCCAGCAGCAAAATTAGCATCGGTCATGCTTGCATCAACACTGTTTTTTAATACATCGTGTAATTCAAAATCCGCTGCGGTGGCAATAGTATGGCTAAGGGTTTGCTCGGTTGCGTTAATCACGACAACAAGCGCGTCAAATGCAGGGTCTAAGTCTGTTAGCCCTTCGCCATCATCAATGCTCATTACAATTAAGCCATGTTGCTGCGCTTTACCTACGTTATGAAAACCCACTCGCTCAATAACATCTTGCTCTGTGGTTAATCTAAAGAGTGGGCTGCTACTACGTATTTGTAAAAATTCATTAAATACATCATGTGCAAAGGTAATATCTTGTGGCTGTGCAGCCGCTTGGGTATTAGCAGAAATAGGCATAATTTCTTGCCATTTCACTTCGTTGTCTTGCGCGGGTGGCAAGCCAATATTCCAGTTATTGGTATCTTGGGTAAAATCAACAAAGTTAAACCAGTCGCCCGAATCGTAGCTGTTACGATCCATCGATTTTGAACGTAGCAAGTCGGCGCCCATTTGCATAAATGGAATACCTTGGCTCATAAGAGGGAGTGCTAACGCCATATTATGAGCACGAACGCGCTGCTCAATACTCATGTTAGCGCTGTGTTTATATTGCAGCTGATCCCATAGTGTTTCGTTATCATGTTTTGATACGTAATGAATGCTATCGGCAGGGTCTAGTGCATACGCCGTTGGCTGAGTATTCCAAGTAAAGCTATTACCCTTTACTGAGTTACCTTTAAAGTCTTTTAAAATGTAGTTTTGTAAATTACCCGCAAGCGACAAACGTAAAGTATCTTGCTCTGCTAAATTGCCATCTGTTGAGCTATTACTAAATAATGCGCCGCCGCGAACGGCTTCACGAATACGGTCGTTAAATGTACCTACTTCGCTACCGGCCATATCGGCTTGTTTGGCTTGTACAAATAATCGGTTATTTGCCACCTCACCAAAGTCCCAGCCTTCGCCATAAAAGTAGTTATCTTCATCAACGGCTTGCACTGCATCGCGTGCTGCAAGAATTGACGATTTTGGCATATGCCCCATTACATCAAATCTAAAGCTGTCATAGCCAAATTCGCGTGCCAAAATAACTAATGAATCACTAACAAACTTATCCATCATTACATGCTCTGTGGCTGTATTTTCACAACACGTTGAGCGCTCTATTTCACCACTTACTTCGTTATAACGGTGATAGTAACCCGGTACTAGTTTGTCAAATACCGATTTATCCCAAATACCCGACGATGTTGTATGGTTATAAACCACATCAAGCACTACGCGCAGACCAATAGATTGCAGTGATTGTACCATAGCGCGGGTTTCTTTAACGCGGGCAATGCCCTCTGGACTTGAGGCGTACGAGCCTTCAGGCGCTATAAAGTAATGCGGATCGTAACCCCAGTTAAAGCTATCTAAGCTGCGCATAGCATTAGCAAGTGCTTGTGCGTCATCTGAGCCTGGTAAATAACCGCTCATTAAATCAATAATGGTGCTGCTTTTATCTTGGGTTTTACACGCATCGGCTTCATCATTAATTTGCTCACATAAATCTCCTAGCGTATCGCTAATATCTACACGTTTACTGATGTCTTCATCTATGGTGCCAATATCAGTAATAGGTAATAAATGAAAATGCGTTAAGCCATTTTGAGCCAAAGTTTGTAAGTGCTGCATAGGAGCACTATTTAGCTCAGTAAACGCAAGGTACTTACCACGGTTAGCCTCTGTTACGCTGTTATCGCGTGCGCTAAAATCACGTACATGGCCCTCGTAAATAATCGCATCTTCTGGATTTTCTACCGTAGGAATAAGGCGTGTATCCCACCCTTCGGGTTTAGTGTCTTCATCGGCTAAATTAATTAACTGGCTGTATAAACCATTGGTAGATACATTTAGTGAGTAAGGGTCTGTGCTCCAAAGCGACTCTATTTGCTGAGTCAGTGGATGGTAAACATCAAAATTAAAGCGGTAGTAATGGCGGTCGTATTGCATATCTAAACTGGCTTGCCAAATACCTGTCTGTGTATTTAATGTCATTGGCGTAGAGTGCACTTGTGTTTTTGCATCATCAAACACGTTTAGCATCATGTTATTAGCGGTGGGTGCCCACACTGTGACATCAATCGCGTTATTGCCATAATTTACACCCAGCACAGCTTCATTAGCATCGTCTTCGCCTTGCGTGTAAAGGGCGTCGAGTGCTTTAGCGGTTTGCACATAGCTTGCTTCTAGAAGCTTACCTTCACTATCGTAACCTGCAATAACAAGCTGCGATTTAATAAGCGTTTTAGCCGTGCTTGTATCCCAACTTCCTTCGTATGCGTTCCAGGTGGTTAAATGCGGTACTTTTGCAGCCTGCTCATCAGTTATATTGCTTGATTGCAGCGTAACAGTATCGCCGTTTAAACCAGTATCAATATCCACTTCAAGCTGAGCGGTAGCTGATGAATGTAACTTAATTAGGCTTGTAAGCTCGTTACTTGGTTTATACAAAATAGTATTTAAATCAATCCAATGCGCTGAAGCACCTGTTATAGCAACTGCGCGTTCGCCTAAACTTAATATAGGGTATTCAAACACCGAAGGCTCGCCATGAATGGTAAAGTTCATACGCTGAAAGGTTTCATCGTCTTGCATCAGCGGCATGGTTAAATCCACATCACCAAACGCCTTACCTGACCCTTCTGTACCAATATGAATAATAAAATTGGCACATTCGTTATAACCCTCTTTAAGGTTAATTATCCAGTACGCACCGTAGTTTGGATCAATACCATCGTATTCATGGCCGTTAGCCCAATCACTGGTATCAAATGGTGGTGCATAAGCATCACACACATCGTTATTCCACGAATGTAATCGGTAACCTTCGTAGTTATCATCGGCTAAGCGGTTATAAAATAAAACCGCCTCTCCCTCCCCTGCAAATACAACAGGGTCTGGCAGGGTTGGGTCGGCGCCAACCACGCAACTTTCGTTATTTTCATCAGGTACTGTAGGTGCAGGGCACGATATAGGTTCGGGATCGACACATTGTGACCCCGCTTCATTAGGGACTTGTGGCACATTACAGGTAAGTAATGGTTCACCAGATTCAACATCACCTGTTCCACCACACGCTGCTAATAGCATTAACGCTAACGTTATTAGCAAATATTTAGACATAGTTATAATTTTCATTTTTAAACGCTCCGTTTGCTAATTAATGACTGTATGTAAAACCAAGGTAGAACTGACGACCAAAGTACTGAGTCGTCCCTGTTCGTTGCTCTGAGCCAAAGTAACTTTGGGTTGGTTCATCGGTTAAGTTATTAACTTGCAAAAGCATTGTTAGCGAGTCGCTAAAGCGATAAGAGGTTTGAAAGTCGACTACGGTTTCAGCATCAAAATTAACCACTTGCTCGTTAATGGCAACCTGCTCTGATACAAACTCATCGCGGTAGCGCACATTGAGGCGGGTTTCAAAATCATCCATTGAGTAAAAAAACGTGGCATTAAACACGTTATTAGATAGCCCAGGTAAAGATTGCGCTAACGTGTCGCCCCCTAAACTGGTGATCGATTCAATTTCACTCTCGGTGTATGAGTAACTTGCGTTAGCGCCTAAGCCATTAAATGGCTCAGGTAAAAAGGTAAACACTTGCGTATAAGCAAGCTCTAGCCCTCTGATATAGCCACCTTCACCGTTATTAACTGCCGTGGTATAAATACCGTTTATTGTCGCAACTTGCTCGCCACTAACTGGGTCTTCTATAGAGTCAGGTACGTTAAAGCCATTGCCTTTAAAGTCGAAGTTTTCGATTGATAAGGTTTCAACAAACGAGTCTATATTTTTATAAAATAACGCTGCTGCGATAGTGCCGTTACCTTCTTCAAAATAATATTCGTAAGATAAGTCGTACTGGTCGGCATAAAAGGGTTTTAAAAATGGGTTATTAGTACTTGAACCATTAATAACACCATCGTCACTTACGTTTGCACTGGCATCGCCCGCTAAGCGGTTAATTGGCGCACGCGACATTACTTTAGCCGCTGCAAAGCGCACAAGTGAATTGTCGTTAAGTTGCAGGTTTAAATTTAATGATGGTAAGTAGTCGGTGTATTTAGTGCCTAATACATTAGGTGCGTATAAATCATTTACAATGCCGTTCTCATCAACAATATTTTGCGCACCTAAGCGCGCATCGCCTGCTACGTTTTCTAGTACCGTTGCTGATTGGTCGGTTTCAACGCGGCGCACACCCACATTACCCGATAGGTCGAGCCCCCCTATTTGCGTGTTAATGTTTACCATAACGTACGCAGCTAGCACATCTTCAAACACCGAGCCGCTTTGTAGCAATGTCCACGAATAGTTAGTTGTGTAACCTTGCGCGTCGTCTACGCCATCGGCGTTGCCCCATGTTTGAACAGGCTCGGGCGTGCCATCTGGAAACCACGCATTGAGCGCTTTGTCTAAATCAATGGCTAAATACGACGGGAAATAACTAAACTCGCCCTGCCAGTCAACCACAGAAGCCATATCGTCGGTTAAACTCAAAGGCGGTTGCGTTGCTGAAAACGCCCCGTCGTTACCGTACTCAAATACCGAACGCTTTCGGCTGTATTCTCTATCTGAGTAGCGCGCACCAAACTCTACTGAGCTAAATATGTCGCTTTCTAGCTCGTATTTAAAATCTAGTCTAAATGCCGTTACTTCATCTTCTGTTTGATCTGGGTAAATACCATATTTGCTGACCATTACACGGTCTATATCGCTAAAGGCGGCCGCCTGATTAAACCCAACGTCAGGTAAGTTTAAGCCGTTTAATTGATAGTTAATTGCTACGTTGTTATCAAATACTGGCGTTTCTGCATTGGCATCTTCTGCTACTAAGCTCCACAGTAAGCCATTTCTAAAGTTACTTTTTGCGCGAGAAAGCGACACATCGGCATTTACGCTTAATCTATCGGTTACCTGCCAATCGGCATTAACGCCAAAACTATCTACTTCGTCAAAGTCTTGGTTGTCGTCGTTAACTATTTCAACGCGGGTATAGCTTTGCGAAGTGCGGTTAACCGCTGCGCCTATTACGGCATTACCATCGAGCTGAGCGTTAGCATATGCAGCTGTTGGCCCGCCTAATTTAACCCTCAGGCCACGGGCAAATGACTCTTTATCAAAGCGCGATAAAAATGCGTCACCTTTTAATTTAAAGTTATCTACCGGCGCCCACTCTATAGCTGCTAAGTAACCATTACGGGTTTCTTCGCCGCCTAAATGCTGTAGCTCAAAGCCTTCGCTAATGTATTCGTTTTCTGGATTAGCTAAAGGGCCATTGGTGTCGTTAGCTGCGCCATCAACGTCTTTTGTGTCGTTGTAAGCAAGGCCAATAAACTGCGTTGCTACACTTGGCTGAAACAAACGCGCATAGCCCAGCGCCACGCCTAATGTGTCGTCTAGGTATTTGCCTTGATACGAAAAACTAATTCGGTCGCCAAATTCAGTGGCATCCGATACCTCTGAGGCGCGGTCGTTATACATACCGCGCACATTAGCTACAAATTTATGTGTTTGGTCGTTATTGAGTGGGCTGGCGGTTTCAAGCTCTACCGTACCGGCCACGCCACCTTCAATAAGCGATGCCTTTGGCGATTTGTATACCGCCGCAGAGCTAATTAATTCTGACGGATATTGGTCAAACTCAATACTGCGGCTGCCACTTGTAGATACTTGCTCGCGGCCATTAAGTGTTGAAAATACAAACCCGCCCGACAGCCCGCGTATATTAATTTGCGCCGCTTGGCCGCCCGTTCTTACTGCTGAAATGCCTGGTAATCGTGTAAGCGCATCGGCCATTGAAATATCAGGCAATGCCCCTAAATCATCGGCAGAAATTTGTTCTGACACCGTATCGCTAAAACGCTTTTGATTTAAAGATTGGATTAAACTGCGACTAAAGCCTCGCACTTCAATAATTTCTAAATCTTCAGCTTGTGTGCTGGGTGATTGATTTGTTGAGTCTTCGTTTGCAGCCAATGCACTATTTGCGGCAAATAAAGCCAGCATAAGTGCACTTAGTTTAAACTTGTCCATGTGTGTGAACCTTTGAGTTATTGTTGTCAGGTGTTGCTGTGTTGTTCAAAACACAACCAACAAATTGTAACTAAAAGGTAAGATTACTGTGATGAATACGTATGCAGGGCATGAGAGTTAGGCTGCAGGTGTATGCGCGTACATACACCTGCATTTGGAACGCTATTTAAAGGCTAAGCACCACTTTTATCGCAAGAGCAATAAACACAACACCCAGTATTTTATCAAGCCACGGGTTTTGCTTGGTAAATCCAAAGCGGTTTTTTGAAACCTCGGTCAGTAACGCCACCAGCAAGTACCAACCGGTATCAATTACAAACACAGTTAAACACATAATTATGCCCACACTTAAAGTAAGTAGCTGAGGGTCAATAAACTGTGAGAACAAGGCTAAAAAGAAAATCGCGAGCTTGGGGTTTAAAAAAGCAATGGCAAAACCATCTTGTAATGCTTTAGCTTCACTTACCTCACTTTTTTGTACTTCAAGTTCGTTATTACTTGGTTTTGCTAGCAATATTTTTATACCTAAATACGTCAAATAGGCCGCACCTAAGTAAACTAGTATTTGATAAACAGTTGGAAACTGCGTCATTAAAGCGCCTAACCCCAATAACGATGCACCGGCATACAAGCCAACGCCAATACCATGACTGAGCGCGGCAAGCATACCGTTTTTCATACTGCCATTAAGTGAGTGCTTTAAAACCACCGCTAAACTTGGCCCTGGTGACATTGCACCCATCATGCAGATAGCCGCTAGGCTTAACCATACTGAAAGTGTCATCTAAAGCTCGTCAGTTTCAATAAATAATGTATAACCGTGCACTTGCCCATAAAAGCCACTTAATGGCACTGCGTTTATTACTTTCCAACCATCTTGGTTTAATTCCTGTATGCGATCATTCAGTGCGACTATATCTACGCCACCCAAAAAACGGGTCTTTCTAAATTCGATTACTTTTTGCATTTTAGTCCTTGTGTACTTTATAAAGTGTATTCAAAATCGTAGTAGTGAATTCCTTGCTCAATACGTATTTTCATACTGCCAGTTAACCCTTCTAGCTCATTAGTGCCTGAATCGGGTATTACATTTAAAATTAGGCTGTCTTGCCCTTTATCCATCGTGCCAAAATGCTGCAGTACAAAACTGCCTTTTTTGCCGTCAAGCTCACCTATCACTTGCTCTATGGCAACATAACCGGCGCTGCCTTGCGTAGGTGTCATGGCGCTTAGCATTTCGCCCTGGCTGGTAGCATTAAGCACACCACTAAATGTTTTATCTATCGACATACGCCCTAAGTTAATACCATTTTGGCCGCTTGCGTAGCCTTCTATTGGCGCTAGATTTACATTAAATTCTCCACTTACGGTTGCAGTAGTCATAACGTTTCCTTATTGATGCTAATATTTAAGAGTATTGATTTTTATTATCTTAGTGCCATATCTATACCTTAACCTTTAAAAAGAATCCACTATGTCAAAAAACACCTCTGCATCCGAAAAAGCTGCGTTTAGCAGTTTATTACCTGTTTTTGCGTTTATTAAACCGTACAAATGGATGGTAGCCGCCGCCCTAGCTGCGTTATTAGTTACCGCAGGCGTTAACTTGTCATTAGGGCAAGGTGTTAAATTTGTTATTGATCATGGCTTTATTGCAGGATCAAAGGCCCAATTACAGCAGGCCGTATTAGTACTTATTGGTTTAATCAGCTTGTTAGCGATAGGTACCTTTAGCCGTTTTTATTTAATGTCGTGGATTGGCGAACGAGTCAGTAACGATATTCGAAAAGCCGTATTTAATCGTATTGTAACGCTGCACCCTAGCTATTTTGAAGAAAACCGCAGTGGCGAGCTTATGTCGCGTTTAACCACCGACACCACATTACTGCAATCAATTATCGGTTCATCTTTTTCTATGGCGCTGCGCAGTGTACTTATGTTGATTGGTGGCTTAGCTATGCTGTTGTTCACTAATTTAAAACTTACTTTAGTGGTTGTAGCCTGTGTACCACTGGTACTTGTTCCCATGATGGTATTTGGTCGCAAGGTACGCAAACTCGCAAGCTCTAGCCAAGATGCCATTGCCGACATAAGTACCTATGCCGGAGAAATCATACAAAATATTAAAGTAGTGCAAAGCTATAGCCATGAAGAGCAAGAGCAATATGCCTTTGCGCTTGAGACCGAAAAAGCCTTTAACGTGGCTAAAAAACGTATTAAGCAACGTTCATTTTTAATAGCCGTGGTGATTTTTTTAACCTTTAGTGCCATTAGCGCTATGTTATGGGTAGGTGGTAATGACGTACTTGCAGGCACCATGAGCGGGGGTGAGCTAGGTGCGTTTGTGTTTTACGCTATTATGGTTGCAATGTCGGTGGCAACCGTTGCTGAAGTATATGGCGAACTACAACGTGCAGCAGGCGCTGCGGCGAGATTACTTGAGTTACTTGCTGTTAAAAGTGAGATAGAAAACCCGCTAAACCCACAAGATAGTCATTTACTGCATGATAGTAGTAGCCCTGCGATTACGCTTGAAAATATAAGCTTTAACTACCCTTCTCGCCCAGACGTAAGCGCGCTTAATAAAATAAGCCTAAATATAAATCAAGGCCAAACCGTGGCAATTGTTGGCCCTTCTGGCGCAGGTAAAACAACATTATTTGAATTACTACAGCGCTTTTACGATCCTGCTAGCGGAGCCATTAAATTTAAAGATGTAAACATTAAAGATTTATCACTTAATACTCTGCGCAATAAAATGGGCATGGTAGCGCAAAACCCTATTTTATTTAGCTCCGATGTAATGCATAACATTCGTTACGGCAACCCAAGTGCAACCGATGAGCAAGTATATGCCGCAGCAAAGTATGCGCATGCCGATGAATTTATCAAACAGTTACCGCAAGGTTATAACAGCTTTTTAGGTGAGCAGGGTGTGAGGTTATCCGGTGGGCAAAAGCAGCGAATTGTGCTTGCACGTGCCATATTAAAAGACCCTGAAATACTTCTTCTTGATGAAGCCACCAGCGCGCTGGATGCGCAAAGTGAGCACCATGTACAAGCTGCACTTGAGCATTTAATGCAAAACAGAACAACGTTAATAATTGCCCATCGGCTGGCAACGGTAAAACATGCCGATGTAATTGTAGTAATGGAAAATGGGGAAATAATAGCAACGGGTACTCACCAAGAGTTGTTAGCAAGTAACCCGCTGTATCAAAAACTGTGTGAATTACAGTTTAATAAGGATTAACCTTCGGTATTTGGCACTATCTGAATTTCTACACGGCGGTTTTGAGCACGGCCATTTGCACTATCATTAGTTGCAATTGGGCGTGTTTCGCCATAGCCCATGGTGCTAATACGTGTAGCCATAATTTGTTGGTTCACTAAGTAGTCTTTCACACTTTGTGCGCGTTCACGCGATAGGTTCATGTTGAAGCTATCTTTACCCGTACTGTCGGTATGACCTTCTACACTAAGGTAGGTTTTTTCGTACTTGTTCATTACTTTAGCAATCGCATCTAACGTATCGTTAAAGCCTGATGAAATATAAGATTGAGCAGTCGCAAACGTAATGTTTGATGGCATTACTAAGCGTAAGTTATCGCCCTCTCGTACTACTTCTACACCAGAGCCCGCTAATTCATCACGAAATGCTTCTTCTTGCTTATCCATGTAGTCGCCAACAGCTGCGCCCGCTAGTGCACCAATAGCTGCACCAATAAAAATACGTTTATCTTTATGATTACCCGTAGCCTTACCTAATACACCTCCGGCTGCGGCGCCTATAGCGGCTCCTTTACCTGTGTTATTCATTTCACAACCAGAAAGTAATACAGCTACTACGGTTACGCTTAAAAGTGATTTAGTTAAAGTCATGGTGATACCTTATTCATTAAGAATTTAGCAAGAGTATGCAAATACATGTATGAACAAACTATGAAGAGAGTGTTAAAAGCAACGCATCTTGCTTGATTGTTAAACAGACCTCAAACTAATGTGCCATTTTAATAAAAATGTCATACTACGCTGTGACAATTTAATGAATTTTACAAAGGATATTGGCGCAATGTTAATTGCTATTTTTAGACAGTTTTTTTTACTAGGGTGCATGAGTTTTGGTGGCCCCGCTGCGCATTTAGGTTATTTTAAACGTCACTTTGTAGACTCGTTAAATTGGCTAACCAATACTCGTTACGCACAACTTATTAGTTTAAGCCAAGCACTGCCAGGACCAGGCTCTAGCCAAGTTAGTTTTGCTATTGGCGTTGAGCGTGCTGGAGTACTGGGTGGTATAGCTGCCTTTGTAGGCTTTACTCTGCCTTCGTTTTTAATAATGGTGCTGCTTGCGGTTAGTGCTCATCAGTTTGACGCTGTTTACTTTGCTATTATTACAGGCTTAAAGTTATTTGCCGTTGTTATAGTTGCTGATGCCACACTTAGTATGGCTAAAAGCTTTTGTACAAGTGCTGCGCTTAAGTTACTTGCCGTAATGAGTACACTTGCTTTGGTATTATTTCCAATGATGGCCACTCAAATCGCTATTTTAATAACCGCTGCAGCAGTAGGTGCTATATGGCCTTTATTAAAACTGGGTACAGCCACAAAAAATGTTAGCAGTACAAAAAGCAATATTAATTGGATTGTACTGGGGTTATTTGCGCTCTTACTTGGTGTGAGCTTTATTCCACTAGGGCATGAGTTTGCTTTGTTTGCCCCTTTTTACCAAGCAGGTGCAATGGTGTTTGGCGGCGGACACGTAGTGCTACCGGTACTTCAAGCAGGCGTACCAGCATTGAGTGATGATCAGTTTTTAAGTGCTTACGCGAGTGCACAAGCGGTGCCAGGACCTATGTTTACTATTGCTACTTACTTAGGCGCACAACTTACTACAGAGCAACCTTTAGTGGGTGCTCTTATAGCTACACTACTTATATTTATGCCTGGTTTTTTACTTATACTCGCGTTTCAAAAGAGCTGGATTAACTTGGCAAGTAAGCCACGCTTTGCAAGCTCAATAGCGGCGCTTAATGCTGCGGTAGTCGGTTTTTTAGCGGCTGCACTGTATTCACCAATCTGGACATCAGCTGTGCATAGTCTTTGGCAAGTTGCGTTAGTAATAATTGTATTTGCATGGCTGCAATTTAAAAAGCCACCTATTTGGTGGCTCTTAGCTTTGTTTATTACTGTGGGTCTTTTACAACACTATTTGCCATCACTCTAAATGTTGGCTTATCTGTTTGTTGCTCGTTGGGAGGGCTTAACTGCCCACTAACACTTTGATACGCCCTAAGCCCAAACACAGGTAATACCGCAAGCAAATGATCCATTATTTCGGCTTGTAAGTGCTCGTACGAAATCCAGCGTTTATCTTCACTAAAGCAATAAAACTCAATAGGCAAACCATGATTAAGTGGTTGTAGCTCTCGTACCATTAACGTAAGCGACGTATTAATTTTACTGTGCTGTTTTAAATAGCCTTCTGCATAACGACGAAACAGCCCTAAATTAGAAACCTGAGCAGGTAATGTCGTTACTCGAATATAGTCGTGCAGCGGAATAGCCGCATCAATTTGCTTTCTAAACTCATCACCCACTAAACAAATACTGTGCATATCTATGTTAAGTGAACGTTTAATACGCCTACCGCCCGACTCTTGCATGCCGCGCCAGTTTTTAAATGAACCCGCTACCAACATATAAGTTGGAATAGTTGTTATGGTGTTATCCCAGTTACGTACCTTTACAGTGTTTAAACCCAAATCAATTACTTCGCCATCGGCGCCGTAGTTTTCTACTTGAATCCAATCACCATAGGTTACTAAACGGTTTGCTGCTATTTGAATACTGGCTACAAAGCCTAAAATAGTGTCTTTAAATACTAATAACGTAACGGCAGCAATCGCACCAAAGCCAGAGAGAATATAAGTAGGTGACTTCTCAAGAAAAATGCTCACAATTAAAATTGCACACACAATAAAGGTTATTAGCTTAACAACCTGAATTAAGCCTTGAATGGGTACTTCGCGGGCAAACTCTAACTGGTTATAAATAGTACCCGCAATGCTCACAATACTACTAAAAATGAACCCGGCATAAATAATAAGTAAAGCTTGTCCTATCGTTTTTAGTATTTCTGCTGCTATTTCGTTAACTGGGTATACACTATCAAATGTAGCTAAAAACAATACGCAGCAAAGCATTCCTGCAATACGTTTATTTAGCTTATTAAGCATAGGCGAAAGCGCACCAATTCGCTCAGGGGAAAGCCTCGTCACTATTTTTTGAATGCCAGGTAACATTAACCTACGAGTAAATAAGTAAACAATTAATAAAGAAAAGATCCCTATCGAGACTGCGGTGATTGAGCTAAGAAAATCCGCGTCGGGTACTTTTTCAAACCAAGGAGCAATTAATTCCTGTAGGTGGGTGTTGGTCATAGTGTTTCAATTTCCTTACTAATTTGTGGTTCAGGTAAATCTTGTTGAGCATAAATGTCGGCAAGCTGCTGATCTTTAGCAACCCATAGCTCATTCACATAATGTTGAAAATTAACTTTAAATACGTCATCGCTTTGATAGCTGCCCTGCATGCTTTCATTAATGGGCGTTACGTTTATTGAAACATAAATAGAATCTAGCTCACCTTTTAACAAGTTACGACAAACATGATCTGTTTTACCGCTATACACTAAACTTGTATTAAGCATGGCATCAAATTGATCAGCTAATACTTCAAGCGCAAAAGCGATGCCGCCAGCTTTAGGCTTTAATAAATACTTAAAAGGACTTTGTTGCAGATTATGTTTGGCTGGCGTATAGCGTGTACCTTCAACAAAATTAATGATGGTAGTAGGATGATGACGAAAATTACGACAGCTACGCTTGGTGCGCTCTACATCTAATCCTTTCAACTTTGGGTTTTTAGCTAGTTGCGCTTTGCTTACCCGTTTCATAAACGGCATACCCATAGCCCACGCACCAGTCCCAATAAAAGGCATGTATTTTAACCCGTCTTTTAAAAAGAACTTAGGGGAAGGCAATGCATGTAATGAGCTAAGTACGGTTATATCTAACCAACTCGCGTGGTTACAAATAAGTAAATACCAACTTTTTGAGTTTAAGTCGCCACTTATATCAACCACAATATTAGGGCAACCTAACCAAAGCCCTAAACGGTTGCCGTTACACCACCCTCGGTAAGCGCTGTGTAATATAGAGTTAACCACAGGCAAAGGCAGTAATAACTTAATAAGGCCCAGTACAAATACTAGCGAGCCAAAAAGTATCATGTTAGAAAACAATACGCAGCCTACAATTAAGCCGTTAAGCCAATTGGGTAACCACTTTTTTAGCATAACTGTAAGCTCATATTTTTACCTTTTACTTATGGTTTTTTCGAGCGATTGCAGTGTTTGCTCTTTGTTTTCCCATAAGCGGTTTAACTCGCTTTGAAAGCGAACTCTAAATTCAGAATCACCTGTGTAGTCACCAATAAGTTCTTCGCTTACCGGCCTTACTTCCACGTGTACGTTGATATTTTTTACCTTACCACCAGCAAAATCCATAAAAGTAGGAATGCCATCAGGGTAGTGAATTGTTACGTTAACCACTTTAGTAATTTGCTCGCCCATTGCTTGCATTACAAAAGCAATCCCGCCCGCTTTTGGTTTTAATAAATGTGGGAACGGGCTATTTTGACGCTCATGCTTTTGCGTAGTAAAACGAGTGCCTTCTACAAAGTTAACTACGGTTACTGGCATTTCTTTAAATTTTTCACACGCTTTACGCGTGGTTTCTAAATCTTTGCCACGCAACTTTGGATTCTTTTTTAATTGGCTTTTGCTCGTGCGAGTCATAAACGGAAAATCAAGCGCCCACCAACACAAACCTAAAATAGGCACGTAAATAAGCTCTTTTTTCAAAAAGAAGTTTAAAAATGGAATTTTTCGATTAAACACACGTTGCAATACTAAAATATCGACCCAGCTTTGGTGATTTGCTATTACTAGGTACCAATCCTTTAGTTTAAGGTCTTCAAGGCCAGTTACATTAAGTTTAGTTGGCGTAAATAACTTTTGATTTAAGCTATTAAAGGTAACCCAAATAGTTGCAAATTGCTTAGCTGCCCAGCTCATAAGCTTTTGTAAAGGCTTAATAGGGATAAGCTTTATAAGCCCACAAACAAAAATAGGCACAAACCAAAAAAGTGTGTTTATTGTGTAAAAAATAATACTAAATACACTGCGAATAACTGACATTACTTCCATTCCTTTAAACATTGCGCAGCCACTAATACTGCGCTTTCAGTTGCTTACAAATTAATCTTCAAAATAGGTATAGCCTTCAAGGCCTGCATTAAGCTCAGCTAAATAACCTTCTTTACACTGCGTCGATACATCAAGTTTATTAACTTGGTACGCAAAGTTGTCAGCTAAAATGGCGCTATCATAGTCAACAAACTTTAATACATCCTTAACGCTATCACCTTTTATGGCATTGGTTAACACATAACCTTCATCGTTAAGCTCTACATGCACAGAATCAGTGTCACCAAATAGGTTATGTAAATCGCCTAAAATTTCTTGATATGCACCCACCATAAACATAGCAATGTGGTATTGCTCACCGTGTTTATATTCTGGTATTGGTAGGCTGGTTTCGATACCTGCGCCTTCAACGTATTCGCGGATTTGCCCGTCAGAGTCACAGGTAATATCTTGAATAATCGCGCGCTGAGTCAATGGTTGAGTTAAGTTTTCGATTGGCATAACCGGAAACAACTGCTGAATACCCCATACATCAGGCAATGACTGAAATAATGAAAAGTTAACAAAGAGTTTATCGGCAAGCTTTTCGTTTAAATCGTCGAGGACTTCACGGTGCGCGCGCGCATTATTACTAAGCGATGCACGTACACGATGTAAAATAGTAAAGTAAAGCTGCTCTATTTTCGCCCACTCTAGCATGCTTACTAAGCCATGCACGTACTGATCGTGCGCTTCGCTAAATAAGTGCATAGCGTCGTGATAAATCTCAAGTGCCATACGCGGGTTTAAACGCTGTAAACACTGCCACATTTCATCAAGCACTAACGCGCTATTTTCAAGCGGTGGCTCTGGATTTAAATGATTGGGCGCTTTTTCTACGTCAATTACATCGGTAATTAATACCGCATGGTGAGCGGTTAAAGCGCGCCCCGATTCGGTGATAATGGCCGGATGCGTAAGGTTATGCTGATCGCACACCTCTGCAAATGCATTCACTACATTACGCGCGTACTCTTCTACGGTGTAATTCATTGAACACGCACTGCGTGAGCCAGAGCCCTCGTAATCAACGCCTAAGCCGCCGCCTACATCAACGGTGTTTAACGGTACGTTTAATTGTGTAAGCTCAGCAAAGTGGCGTGCACATTCACGCAAAGCACGGTGAATATCACGAATGTTGGCAATTTGAGAACCAATATGAAAATGCACCATTTGCATTAAGTGCAGCTTATTATGCTTTTTCAGCACTTCAACAGCACTTAGTACTTGGCCTGCTGTTAAACCAAACTTGCCTTTTTCGCCGCCCGTGTTTTGCCACTTGCCTTTGCCTACTGAGTTTAGGCGAATGCGAATGCCAATGGCCGGTTCAATGCCTAGGTTGTCTATTTCTTCAAGTAGTGTGGTCAGTTCTGAAAGCTTCTCTACCACAATTTTTACGCTGTGGCCCATTGCTTGACCAATACACGCTAGGCGTAAAAACTCACTGTCTTTATAGCCGTTACACACAATAGTAATTGGCTCTTTTGCTACACCCAAAATAGCCATAAGTTCTGGCTTTGAGCCGGCTTCTAAGCCAACAAGCCCGCTTGGATGCGCTAATAGCTTACTTACTACAGAGCGTTGCTGATTTACTTTAATTGGGTAAACACAGGTGTATTTACCGTTATATTCACGATTTGCTCGCGCTTGCGTAAACGCGTTAGTGAGCGTATCTACACGATTTTTTAAAATATCAGTAAAGCGTACTAAAACCGGCAATGTTAAACCTTGTTGTTTAAACTGCTCTGTTAATTGCGTTAAAGAAATGGCCGGTTTTGTTTGGTCGCCATCTGGGTAAGCCACCAGTTCGCCTTGTGCGTTAATATCAAAATAACCATCACTCCAATGAGCAACGTTATAAGTGGCGCGTGCTGTTTCTAAACCCCAGGTCATGGCAACTCTTCTTTAGTCAATTAGGTATAAAGGCGCATTTTAATACGTCACTATCCACTAGGCTAACAAAAATTGAACTTTCACTCACTCCTAACTAACTTTATTCGTCAAATCAGTTAAAATGTCATTGAGCAAAACGCCAAGCACTGGCAGAATTGCCCCTTTTTCATACTCAACCTAAAAAAGTGTAATAGTAACTATGGCAAATTTAGATCAAAGTAAGTGGTTTACTGAAATTAGCGACCGCGATGGCAGCGCATTTTCATTACGTATTAATAAAAAGTTAGATGAAAAACAGTCTCCTTTTCAAAAGGTAGAAATGTTTGAAACCACAGACTTTGGTAATTTAATGATCATCGACGGGTGTACTATGGTAACAACCCGCGAAAACTTCTTTTATCATGAGATGATCAGCCACCCTGCACTTTTAGCGCACCCAAACCCTAAAAACGTCGTTATTATTGGCGGCGGCGACTGCGGTACTTTACGCGAAGTATTAAAACACCCAGGCGTAGAAACTGTAACGCAAATAGATATAGACGAAGTAGTAACGCAAATGTCGTTAAAATACTTCCCAGAGCTTTGTGAATCTAACAACGACGCCCGTGCAACGGTTATGTTTGACGACGGTATTAAATACATGCGCGAAGCCGCTGGCGAATCTATCGACGTGGTTATTGTTGATGGCACCGATCCGGTGGGTCCAGGTGAAGGTTTATTTAATCATGCGTTTTACACAAGCTGTTTAGATGCACTGCGCCCAGGTGGTATTTTAGTACAACAAAGCGAATCACCTCTTATGCATATGCCATTATTAGTTGAAATGCGCGAAGCAATGCTAAGCGTAGGCTTTAACGATTTACAAACACTGCCATTCCCGCAACCAATTTACCCAAGCGGTTTATGGTCGGTAACACTTGCACGTAAATCACAAGCATTTGACGGCTTTAGAGAAGATGGCGCGGCACAAATTGCAGTGCACAGTGAATACTACAATAGCGGTATTCATCATGGCGCACTCGCTACACCTAACTACATGAAACGCGCATTCGATAAAAAATAATACCAATCTGCTTATATATGGGGTCTATTTAACGTTAAGAAAATTACGCTAGAACTAGGCAAAAATTTTTGTATCTAGTTGTTCTAAATAAAAAATTTTTAACGACGTTATAGTGCAATTTAAT
>NZ_JACGWD010000040.1:0-41204 GCF_014077565.1 Pseudoalteromonas sp. 5Ae-yellow | reverse complement strand
CGCCGTGAAAGGGCGGTGTCCTAGGCCTCTAGACGATGGGGACACATAAATGTGTCACTAGGACAACTGAATTTTTAGACTCGTTTCAGGCGAGCTTTCTTAATAACACTACACTTCCCTATTAAAATAAGTAAGTGGCGTCCCCAAGGGGATTCGAACCCCTGTTACCGCCGTGAAAGGGCGGTGTCCTAGGCCTCTAGACGATGGGGACACATAAATGTGTCACTAGGACAGTTGATAAGTTTAACTCACATCATGAGCTTTAAGGTAATTGCGTTTAATACAAGTAAAGACTCGAGCTTTAATTGTGACGCTATTTTCTCGGTAAAACCGCCTTTAACTAATAAAAGTTAAGTGGCGTCCCCAAGGGGATTCGAACCCCTGTTACCGCCGTGAAAGGGCGGTGTCCTAGGCCTCTAGACGATGGGGACACAGAAAACTGCTACCCTAGGACAAAACACTAATTTTTGGTGGAGCCATGCGGGATCGAACCGCAGACCTCTTCACTGCCAGCGAAGCGCTCTCCCAGCTGAGCTATGGCCCCAACTTAATCAATACGCGTCGTGATAAACACATCGTGTATCGCTTAGTGCGGGGCGCATTCTATGCACCACCCAAAATAAAGTCAACAGTTTTTTACCTAGCTTTATTTAAATGGTTTAATTTTCAACAAACTGGCTATCAAGCGTGCTAAAAAATACAATTTGAATAAGATTCTAACCCTACTGCTTATAATAACATCACTATATTGCAGCGAATACTCAATAGCCCCCACTCCCCCATTTAATGAAACAAAATTGCATCAAAGCAAAGGTATACATTTATATGCAAATTAAACTTATCTAAAAACTACCAATTAAGGCCCCGCCAATCGCCTTAATCTTTTAAAAGTTACAATTGCTTATAATAACCAAAACTTAAATGTGGGTTTGAGAGTACCCGCAGCCTTTACTTGCTTAATAACCAGCGTAACTCGTACTAAAAAATTCGATTATTGTTTAAAGAGCATTTTTAAAAGAGCACTGTTGCTTCGTAATTCTATGTATAAAACTTCAGGGCGGGTTGATCTTTGGTGGGTGAAGCGGAAGCTTTGCTCGGTTTTTACTTATTCTTACATGGATGTAAGCCATTAGGGTAACGCAGGAGCAGTTACCGAGCCCACTAGGTTACAAACCTCGCGCCGCGATTTAATCGTCCTAGATTGAACAAATTTGAATCCACAAAGGTCAACACGCCCTAGTTATATGTGATCTATTTAGTCTTAATCCGAAGGCTAGTAGCGAGGAATACGTATTTACGAGATGGCTAGGTTGGCTTATAAAAATAAAGTAAGTACAAAAATAGAGTTTAGAATGCTGAAATAGCATTTGTTTTGGGAAGTTTAGATTAAATTCATTTTTAAAGGACCGCTCTATTCACTAAATAACTCGCCCTAATATTAATCCATCTTGCTCATAATCATAAAAACGACTCCAGTAAAAAAACAATGAGTATCGTAAAACTAAATTTAAGGTTAATAAAGTACAATTCCCTACTCACTTTTAGGTGCTTAATTGAACTGCAATATCAAATTTGATGATAAAATAGACTTCAACCATATCCTATTGTTTATAAAACCTTCATTCAGCACATTTTTATCATTCAA
Source organism: Pseudoalteromonas sp. 5Ae-yellow (assembly GCF_014077565.1). Lineage (NCBI taxonomy): Bacteria > Pseudomonadati > Pseudomonadota > Gammaproteobacteria > Alteromonadales > Pseudoalteromonadaceae > Pseudoalteromonas > Pseudoalteromonas sp. 5Ae-yellow. The sequence continues at coordinate 39,559 of NZ_JACGWD010000040.1, read as the reverse complement.
GTGTTGACACATTTCCAACTCTATCTATAATAGCGCCCCACAACAACGCAGCAATGCAATGTTGTTTAGATGTGGGTGATTAGCTCAGTTGGGAGAGCATCGCCCTTACAAGGCGAGGGTCACTGGTTCAAGTCCAGTATCACCCACCACTTTTTAGTTAAAGTGTTCACATCTAAATTCTATATGGGTCATAAGCTCAGTTAGAAAATAGAGAGCATTACCGCTACTTACAAGTAACGGCAAAGTTCACTGGTTAAAGTCCAGTACTATTTATTTAATAGTAGCGTTTTAATTTATATGTGGGTGATTAGCTCAGTTGGGAGAGCATCGCCCTTACAAGGCGAGGGTCACTGGTTCAAGTCCAGTATCACCCACCACATATAAAACCTATTACTATATTAATAGTCGTGTTTTAAAATTGTAATATGGGTCGTTAGCTCAGTTACAAGAAAAGAGAGCATCACCGCCTTTTATAATAGATGGCGAAGTTCACTGGTTAAAGTCCAGTACTATCTATATCGGTAGTAGCATGTAATATGGGTCGTTAGCTCAGTTGGGAGAGCATCGCCCTTACAAGGCGAGGGTCACTGGTTCAAGTCCAGTACGACCCACCATTTTTTAAATGGTGCATATTACAAGAAAATCTAAATGGGTCGTTAGCTCAGTTAGAAAAAAGAGAGCATCACCGCTATTTAGAAGTAACGGCGAGGTTCACTGGTTAAAGTCCAGTACTATTTATTTTAATAGTAGCGTTTTAATTTATATGTGGGTGATTAGCTCAGTTGGGAGAGCATCGCCCTTACAAGGCGAGGGTCACTGGTTCAAGTCCAGTATCACCCACCACATATAAACCTATTATTGTATCAATAGTCGCGTTTTAAAATTTAATATGGGTCGTTAGCTCAGTTGGGAGAGCATCGCCCTTACAAGGCGAGGGTCACTGGTTCAAGTCCAGTACGACCCACCATTCTTAGAATGGTGCATATTAAAATGTAATTTGGGTGATTAGCTCAGTTGGGAGAGCATCGCCCTTACAAGGCGAGGGTCACTGGTTCAAGTCCAGTATCACCCACCAAATTACATCAAGCGGTCAATTGATAATAAAGAATTAAATAACAGGCATACCTATTATATGTGGGTGATTAGCTCAGTTGGGAGAGCATCGCCCTTACAAGGCGAGGGTCACTGGTTCAAGTCCAGTATCACCCACCACATATAAATACCATCAGATAACTTCTCTAGTAATGACTCTTTCTTTTCATATTAAATACATTTAAGAACTTTATAAAAACTCAATATATAAATCGTATGTAATTAACTTAGCCGTAAGAAAAAGAGCATCACCACCCTTTACAAGTAATGGCGAGGATCACTGATATCAAGCCAAGTAATCACCCACCACATATAAATACCATCAGATAACCTCTCTAGTAATAACTTTTTCCCATATTAAATACGTTTAACTCCTCTTTTTACCTTAAATACATTTCATATTTTTATTAAAATCTAAATTACCATATCAAAGCGCTCATCAAATATAGCGTTTCCATTTTACTTATTTAGTTTTTAATTATGCTATTCGGCTCAGTACTTTCGAAGTTAGATAAACGTATTAGACAAAGTTAAGTACCTAATAAATACAGCTATCATTTAAATTCCCTTGTAAGGAGTTAAACTGTTGATTATAGTCTGTGTTAAATACAATTACGCTTAAGCCAATGCCAACTAAGATCTATTCAAAAGCCAAAATACTTATAGTAGAGGAGCAGCCACTTGCTCAAAGCTATATGAAACAATCGTTAGAAAGGCTTGGCTTTCGGCAGTTGCGCTTTGCTGATCATGCAAACTCTGCAAAAGAGCAGTGTTTAAGTGAAGAATTTGATCTAATAGTTTGCTCATTCAACTTAAACAAACACCAAGATGGCTACCAGCTTTATGAAGAGCTACGTGTAAAGCAGCTCATAAAAAGTTCGACTGGCTTTATTTTTATCTCAGCAGAAACAAGTGGCTCACTCGTTCATAGTGTTCTTGAGCTGCAGCCAGATGACTTTTTAGTTAAGCCTTTTACAGTACAAGAGCTTAAAACACGCATTGAACGAATCTTAAAGCGTAAACACGACTTACAAACAGTGTATTCATTAATTGATGATGGTAACGATTCAAAAGCTATTAAATTTATTGATACCGCTCTGGATAAAAAAAATAATAATTACAGTCCTATCCTACTTCGCTTAAAAGGCGATGCCCTACTTCGCTTAAAGCGTGCTCAAGATGCAAAAGACTTTTTTAAGTCTGTTCTCGATATTCAAAAATTTGCTTGGGCAAAAGTAGGTTTAGTAGAGGCACTTATAGCGAATAACGAACATATTTTGGCGCAGCGAATGCTCAAGACAATGTTAGAGCGCCAAGAAACTCGTTTAGTAGCCCTTGATTTGTTGGGCAGATTAGAAATAAAGCTAAATCAGTTTGAGCTAGCACAAAGCTTTTTAAGTCAAGCAGCAGACATTGCACCGCGAAACATCACACGCCAAAAATCGTTAAGTAATGTGTCGCTAATTAATCACGACTACGAAAAAAGCTATTTAACTCAAAAAGATATAGCCACCTTTGCAAAGCACTCAATACACGACCACCCCGATGTATATTTGAATGCAGCACGTGCCGGTATCGACTTTGCGTTAACGACTGATCAAACTGATCAAATTCAACGAATTTCTAGACAAACAAATCAGTACATTAATGATTTAAAAAAACAGTTTCCTAATAATGCAAATCAAGCTCAGATTGATGTACTAAATGCACGACTTCATTACTTAAAAGACGAGCATCAAAAAGCGAAAAAGCTAATTGAGCAGCTTGATGACGACGATACTCATATCCGATCGGTTGATGGAGCACTTGATAAAGCAAAAGCATTTCATGAACTGGGGTTTCATCAGAAGGCGCAAACCTTATTCACACAAATAATTAGCCACTGTGAAAGACACCCTGCAGTTAGCGACACAACTTACTTGCGTTATATTCAGCAGCAACAAAGTGAGCGACGCGATATTAAAATGGGTCCAAAAGAGCTTAATAACCATGCAGTTAATCAATTTAATAAAGGCCAATTAAATACTGCGCTAGAAGCTTTTACACAAGCGTTTAGAGTCATGCCTCGTAATCAAAGTATCGCACTTAATTTATTACAGTGCCTATTTGATTCAACCAAGCAATCAGGTAGTTCATTTAATATGGAACTTGCGAAAAGATGCTACGTCCTTCTTGATAAAGCTAAATTACAAGCAGATCAGACGCAGCGTTTAGATAAGATTTTGCACATAGCAAAAGAAATGAATTTAGATATTCAAAGCGCTAGTAAATAAAATATTAGAGCTTTTTCATTGATGCGGCATTAACGCAATAACGTAAACCCGTTGGTAATGGACCATCTGGAAAAATATGGCCTAAGTGCGAATCGCACACGTTACAAACCACCTCTATGCGCTCCATACCATGGCTTGTATCGCTTACATAGCCAATCGCTTCAATTGTCGCAGGTTGCGTAAATGACGGCCAACCAGTACCGCTATCAAACTTCTCATCAGCATCAAACAATAGATTATCACAGCAAATACACACATACTTACCAGGCTCAAGTAATGTACAACTACCCGAGCTATCTGGGCGCTCTGTTCCCTTTTTACGTGTTACGTAATATTCATCTTCTGATAATTGCATCCGCCACTGCTCGTCAGTTTTGACTACTTTTTTACTTGGGGTAGGATTGCCGTTGGTGGCAAAGTTAATAACATCATTCCACTTCAACATAATAGCCTCATTGAATAGTTGATTAACCATACTTAATAAATTTATAAAAAGTACGGTTAATTATTACGTTATTGAATACTCTAAAGATCAGCTAAAGAGTGTTGACCGTTTAAGGCTGAAATTACCCAGCCGTAAATAAATCTCCTTAGCTAAAGGTAATATTTTGCTTTTCTGAGTCGGTAAGTATTCGTTTAATAAAACTATCTAGTTCTGCTTTTTTTGCAGGTAAACTAACACTTATTTGGCGCTCGTTATTACTGTAAATTATTAGCTCGTCATCCTTTGTCGTTATGCGTTCAATACTCTCAATAAATAACCAATCTGGACCGTGCTTTTTATCAAAAAACCCCATCAAACTAAAAAGTAATAGGTGTTGGGCGTCTCGCTGAATAAAATCCTCTAACCTGTTCCTTGATTTAAATAAAGGCGTTAGCCTATAAACGCTTGAGCAAAAAACAAATACCCACAACCCAAATAGCGCTTTAAACCACATAAACTCTAAAAAATCAGTGCTAATCATTAAAATAATAAGCACTAAGCCTATTAGCGATATAGCTATCGCTATTTTTTTATTTACAGCGTCCACAACTAATCCTTTTTAAGTCGCTTTTTTTCTTCTGATGCTTTTTCTGTCGGCTCAGGCCAATCATTAAAGAAAACAGTTAAATAGCGGCTTTTCATCAAATACCACAGCACCCATAAAACAATCATCATTTGTACTGCTAAAAAAGATGAAAACCGATAATGACTATGTGCAGCTTGAATACTTAACCATGTTAAATCAACAACGGCACATAAAATAAGGGGCCAACGCATATGTCGCCATATTTTTGCTAACCTGTCGCTCGCACTGTGTGAATCTCGTGGCCTGCGTAAGCAAAATAAAATAGTCGGTATTATCGCAACGCTTCCAATTGCTATTGCGATAAAAAAATCATTTTTATTTTTAAAAAATAAAGACATTAAATCCAGTTCAGGTCTGCGGCTTAAAGCCGCTATAACCCAAATAAAATAGCCACGTAAAAGCACAATCACACTTAAATGAAATGCAATAGGCGTACGATAACTTCCGTACTTATCCCAGTATTCTGGCCCATATCGGCTCATTATCGTTTTCCTAACCGTTATGCTTTATAAGCAACTCAATTAATTCATCTTCAGTTAGTATGTCTATGCCTAGGTCTTGTGCTTTTGTGAGTTTTGAACCTGCTTTTTCACCCGCCACTAACGCATCTGTTTTAGCCGATACGCTACCAGACACCTTAGCGCCCAATTGTTGTAATCGTGCTTTTGCATCATTGCGATTAAGTGTATTAAGCGTACCTGTAAGCACATATGTAAGCCCAGCGAGCGGTTGTTCTTCCTCAGAAGGTGCGCTCAACGCTGGCCAGTTTACGCCTTGATCTATCAGCGCATTAACAACCGCTAAATTATGCTCCTCATCGAAAAAACCACGAACATGAGCAGCTACTATTTCGCCCACATCACTTACTTGCGTTAAACTGTCAATGCTGGCATTTATTACATTTTCAAGGGTTAGAAAGTGATTAGCTAAATTTTGTGCCGTCGCCTCGCCCGCCTCACGAATACCCAATGAATATAAAAACTTAGCAAGCGTAGTGCCTTTAGCCTCTTCAAGTGCTGTTACTAAGTTTTTAGCTGACTTAGGTCCCATACGTTCAAGCGACTCAAAATGCCCTTGCTTTAAAATAAACAAATCCGCAGGTGTTTTTATAAGTTCTCTATCTACTAGCTGATCAACAATTTTATCGCCAAGACCGTCTATATCAAGCGCTTTGCGCGAAGCAAAGTGCTTAATAGCTTGCTTTCGCTGTGCAGGACATACAAGCCCACCCGTACACCGGGCTACAGCTTCGCCTTCAACCTTTTCAACATGAGAATCACAGATTGGGCAAGTCGTCGGGAATTCAATGTCTCTGGCATCATCAGGGCGACGCTCAAGTACAACTTGTGTTATTTGCGGGATCACGTCCCCAGCGCGGCGAATAATAACTGTATCACCTACTTTGACGCCCAAACGTGCAACTTCATCACTGTTATGAAGCGTTGCATTTGATACGGTAACGCCACCCACAAAAACAGGCTTCAAACGTGCAACCGGTGTAATGGCGCCAGTACGACCGACTTGAAAATCAACATCAAGTAATTGGGTTATTTCCTCTTGCGCCGGGAACTTATATGCAATGGCCCAACGAGGAGCACGTGCTACAAAGCCTAAACGCTCTTGTAAGGTCTTTTGATTGATTTTTATTACTACACCATCAATTTCATATTTAAGCTCACTGCGACGCGTTAAAATATCGCTGTAGTACGCAAGCGCGGCTTTTGGACCTTCAACTAATTTTGTTTCTGGGCACAAAGGTAGCCCCCAATCAGTCAGTTTTTCTAATTGCTGATAATGATCCTCAGGAATATTGCCATCAGCCACAAGCCCGGTACTGTAGGCATAAAACATGAGTGGGCGTTTAGCGGTAATTTTAGAGTCGAGTTGGCGTAAACTACCTGCCGCTGCGTTACGCGGATTAACAAATACTTTTTCACCGCGTTTTTCTGCTTCAGTATTTAGTTTGTCAAAGCCAGCGCTGTCCATAAATACTTCACCGCGCACTTCTAGCTCTTTCGGGTAATCGCCACGCAGCTTAAGTGGTACATTACGAATTGTTTTTACATTTTGAGTAATGTTTTCACCAGTAAAACCATCACCTCGTGTCGCTGCTTGTACAAGCACACCATCGCGATAAATAATTGAGACAGCCAAACCATCAAGTTTTGGCTCACAACAAAAAGTAAGCTCATCGGTACTCATTAAGCGCTCTTTAATACGGCGATTAAACGCAGTAAATTCTTCTTCACTAAAGGCGTTATCAAGTGAGAGCATGGGTACTTGGTGAGCTACTTGCTCAAACTTACTAAGTGCTGCACCACCTACTTTTTGTGTCGGTGAGTCGGCGGTTAAAAATTCAGGGTGCTCGGTTTCTAGTGCGCTTAGTTCGCGTAATAACCTATCGTATTCAGAATCAGGAATACTGGGGGTGTCGAGCACATAATAGTTATAGTTGTGTTGCTCTAATATAGTACGAAGATGATTAACTTGCTCACTAATGCTGCTAGACATTTAAACCTCAATAAACATAAAAAAAGCCACTTTGACGATTCACCGTCCAGTGGCTTATAAAAATATAATGTGTGCGTTATTTACGCTGAAAAAGAACGGACCTGCTCAACATATTGTCTTACGCGATCTACGGTCATTTCATTTCGCTCAGCATCTAAAATTTGTGCACCAAATTCATCCGCTAACTTTTTAGCTGCGCTGTGCAACATATTAAATGCAGCTAGGCCATCGCCGTCGCACGGTAACGTCATAAATAAGCTTACTCCAGCGGTACTAAATTGTTCCATATTATCAATATCAAACGTACCTGGGTTGTACATATTTACTAATCTAAATAAAACAGGGCCTTGGCCAGCAGGATCTAAGTGGCGATTAAAAAAGCCTTCCTCTGAATATTTAAAACCTAAAGTATTAACTGCTGGCAATAATTTACTACCCTGCATGCTAAGCTCTTCTGGCATTTGAATATGTACGATAACAAAGTCAGACATTTGAGCTGGTGCATTTTCAGCGCTTTGCTCTTTTTCTTCTTGGTCATCCACTATTTCTAGGTCATCTTCAATCGGCACTTCTGGCACGCTTGTATCAATTTGCGGCTCATTTGCATCAAAGTTAAGCTCACCAAATTGTGGCTCATCACGTTCGTTTTGCATTGGCTCTGTTGGCTCAGCCTCAGTACGAAACGGTTTAAATGAAGCTGATGTGCTTTCTTGTAATGGCTCAACCCGTTCGTTATCAGATACTTCTGGGCGGTCTTTTTTTCTAACAGACCACAATCCATGTATTAATAAACCACCAATGACAACTACACTGATAATGATTAAAACCCATCTTAATTGTTCGGCCATCCCCTCACCTTTTATTATTTGATATGCCTAAAACCTGTATATTAATCAAAAACTAATATACTTGTTATAAAAATTTATGCATGTGCAAGTTGCACAGCTTGCTCTATATCTACAGCAACCATTCGCGATACGCCAGGTTCTGCCATAGTAACACCTGTTAATCTACCTGCCATTTCCATCGCAATTTTATTATGACTAATATAAATAAACTGCACTGATTGTGACATTTCTTCAACCAAACGGCAAAAACGCACAACGTTGGCATCATCCAATGGTGCATCTACTTCGTCCAGCATACAGAAAGGAGCTGGATTGAGCCTGAATATAGAAAACACTAATGATAATGCGGTCAGCGCTTTTTCTCCACCACTTAACAAATGAATTGTTGAATTTTTCTTACCAGGTGGTCGTGCCATTATACTAACACCACTTTCGAGTAAATCGTCACTGGTTAATTCTAAATACGCACTACCACCACCAAAAACTTTAGGAAATAGTTCAGCGAAGTCTTCGTTAACTTGATCGAACGTCGCTTTAAAGCGTGTTTTGGTTTCAATATCAATTTTACGAATTGCACCTTCAAGGGTACTTAACGCTTTTGTTAAATCATCTAATTGATTATCAAGATAATCACTACGAGCTTTGGCTAAATCAAACTCTTCTATTGCCGCTAAGTTTACTGCACCTAATTTATTTAACTGATTAGTGAATCCGGTTAACTGATTTTGCGCCGCACTTAAATTCAATGAATCTGGTAATTCATCAAGTATTGCTTTTAAGCTTTGTTTCAATTCTTCTAATGGCTCGAGCGCAACTTGCGCTTTTATTAGCAAGCTTTGCTCTTCAATTGTTAACTTTTGATGCTGCTCTTGCAAGCCCGCCAGCTCGCTTTGCGAACTTTTAAGGCTTGCCTGTTTGGTATTTAAGCTTTCTTTAGCCTGAGCTAATTCTTTTTGTAGTAATATCAGCGCCTGCTCACCTTTTTGATGTTGCGCTAAAAGCTGCGTTATTTTATCGTCCAGTTCTTGCTCTGGTATAAGCAGCTCTTCTATTTCATTAAGTAGTTCTTGCGCACCTTCAGATGCACTAATGTGCTCCTGCTCTGCATGGCTCAATTTGGTTTGGCTTAACTGCCATTCACTGCGTGCCTTTTGCTCTGAGAGCGTTGCCTTATGCGCTTGCGTTTTATATTGCTCAAGCATGCTTAATGCTTCGCTATAACTTTTATCACTTTGTGAGCGCAGGCTATTTGCAGTGTCTACCTCATCCGTTAAGTTGAGTTGCTGCTCATTTAACACTTCAAATTGCTCTGTTTGCTCATCAAGCACGGTATTTAATTGCAAAAGCACAGTAGTTAATTGCTGTTTTTGTTGCTGTAGCTTTTCTAGTTGCAGCTTAAAGTGCGCTACTTGCTGTTTAAGCATGTCACTGCGAGTACCGGCTACTGCTATATTTTGCGCAAGCTCATGTATGCCTTCTTTTAGCTCGTTTTGCTCGTTAATTAACTTTACTTGCTCGGCTGTATGTTCATCACGAGTACGCGTTACTTGTTTTAGCTCATCCTCGGTATTGGTTAACTGCTGAGCTTTATCCTGCAATTGCTTATGTTTTAAAAGCAATGAGTTTTCTGCATTTCGATCAGCACTTACATGCCAGTTACGACCATATAAAGCACCGTTTTTATCCATAACGGCTGTATAAAAAGCATCGTTTAAGAGCGTTAAATCACCGCTCTCGCTATAAGCAATACGCGTTAAATGTTCTGGATAAACACCGCTTGTTATGAGTGCCGCTAAGCTATTTTCAGCAATGTGCTTACCACTCATTGGCCACACACTATTATCAGCTTGCTGCTCACTTACATTTAAGTGCTCTAGCGATTTAAGTGCTTGCTCTATTAAGGGCTCAAAGCCTTCTTTAACACTTAGCTGATTAAACAAACCATGAGTACTTTCACTTTCTTCATCAAGCCCTAATGTACTTTTAAGCCCCGTTATACTGGCTTTTAACTCGTTTATTGTTTGAGTAAGCGTCGAATATTGCTTCTGTGAGTTATTAACAAGCTCATTTTGTAATTCAAGCTTAGCACTGCACTGCGTGTGCGCTGTTTGTTTAGCGGCAAGTTCTTGAGTTAATGTTTGTGTTTGCTGTTTTTGCTCTGTTAATTGTTGCTCTACATCACTACTTTGTAAGTCAGTAAGCTGCGCATTTGACTGATCAATTTGCTCGTTAACGTGGCTTATTTGCTGCTGAGTTTGTTTGATGTGACTGCTATGCAGTTGTGCATTATTCTTAAATTGTTGCTGTTGCTCACACAAAGTTTGCCAGTGTGTATTGTGGCGCAGTTTCAGTGCTAATAAGTCCTCAAGCTCATGTGTTAACGTCCTAACTTGCTCTTCGCACATTAAAGCGTTTTCACTTGCTTCTTGCAGGGTTTCATTTAGTTGTTCACACACAATCTGCTGCTGCGTTTTAATCTCCGTACTATGAGTTTGGCGCTGCTGTAATTTAATTAAATTTTGTTTAAGCGTTTGAGTTTGTTGCTTTACATTTATTTGTTGTTGCTCAGCGCGGGTAAGCTCGGTGTGTATTACATGTTGCTGATGCTGTGCATCGCTTAATTTGTCTTGCTGAGCTTGTACTTGACCTTCTAAGCTTGCAAGTACATCGTCATGCCCTGAGTTAGCGGTTTTAAAAAACGAAACTTGGTCGTTCAGTTTTTTAATTTGAGTACTTTTTTCTAATTGCTGCTGGTGTAACTTTTGCCATTTTAAAACCGCAATTTGCCCTTTTAGCATGCGTTCTTGCGCTTTTAGCTCCCGGTATTTTTTTGCATCAACCGACTGCACAGCTAATTTATCTAACTGGCTTTGCAGCTCTTTACGCACATCAAGTAAACGCTCAAGGTTTTCGCGGGTGCTTTTAATACGTGTTTGGGTTTCGCGGCGGCGTTCTTTGTATTTAGAAACGCCGGCGGCTTCTTCTAAAAATACGCGTAATTCTTGTGGTTTACTTTCTATTAAGCGCGAGATCATCCCTTGCTCAATAATTGCGTAACTTCGCGGACCAAGACCGGTACCTAAAAATATATCGGTAATATCGCGCTTACGACATTTACTACCGTTTAAAAAATACAGTGACTGTCCGTCGCGCGTTACTAGACGCTTAATGGCAATTTGGTTTCGATCGGCAAATGTATTTGAAGGGCTACCTTTATCGTTATCAAAAACAAGCTCTACAGAGGCTTGCGATATGGCTTTTCGATTAGTTGAACCATTAAAAATAACGTCGGTCATGGCATCGCCACGCAGATTTTTAGCAGAGCTTTCACCTAGCACCCATCGCACTGCATCAATAACGTTAGATTTGCCACAGCCATTAGGGCCTACAACACATGTCATTTGATCAGGAAATGGAATTTTAGTGGGCTCTACAAACGATTTGAAGCCCGCTAATTTAATAGTGCTTAAGCGCATCTTATTGTTATTACCAATTTATTATTGTTATTGACTACAAACAATTTAACTCATAAATAGTTAAATTGTTAAGCTTGGCGTTTAAAGTTATCTAAAATAATACCGGTGGCCATTGCCACATTTAGCGACTCTGCACCGCCAAAAGCAGGTATGGTTATTTTGTCGCTCACTAATTTTGCACACTGCTCGCGTATTCCATGCGATTCACTGCCCATTAGTAAAACGCCTGAGTCCGTAAATTGGGTTTTATGTACACTTTGTCCATCTAAAAAAGCACCGTAAACAGGTAACTTTAAAGAGCGTAAGTAATCAGGTAAATCTACTTGGCTTACCGATACCCTTACAAATGAGCCCATTGTGGCGCTAATTGTTTTAGGGTTGTAAGCGTCAGCGCTGTCGGTGCTAGTTACTATATGTTTAATACCGTACCAGTCTGCCACTCTAATTATTGTGCCTAAGTTACCAGGGTCTGATACGCCATCAAGCGCGAGTATTAAGCCACTTGCTTTAGGTAGCTCTGCATTTGGCATATCAACTATAGCAATGGCTGCATTATTGCTAACTAGCGTGCTGGCTTTAGTGAGGGTCTCTTCATCCGCTTCAATAAAATTAGCGTGCTGATACTCACCTTGATACGCATTTATAAATTCGTTCGTAGCAAAAATATTAACCGCATTTAATGGGCTGTTTAATAACTCAAGTACGTTTTTTTCACCCTGTACAAGGTATTGATTATATTGCTTTCGGTACTTTTTTTGGCCAAGTTGGCGAATAAGTTTGAGTTGGTTTTTTGAAATCATAACAGCCCCATAAAATTGTCCATTAAGTATAACAGATTTCGTTATAACATCTGAACTCGAAAAGCAGCGAATAGGGTTAATTAATCTTGCTGGCACTTCTTTCAAAGGTCAGGTTAATACGAATAAACATACCTTTAATTGCTTCTAATTGGTTTGAATCATCAACGGTTGCTGCTAATTCGTTATAAAGATCATCAGACGCTTGCTTAAAGTTTTCATCAAACTTGCCTTTGGTTGCCAACATAAATGCACTAGCCAACGTGCGTTGCCACTCATTTAAATATTTGAGTGTGGTACCACCAGCAAGGTTCTCGCAAATTGAGTTTAATCGTATTGAAGCATGCCCTAAGTTTAAACCTGTTAATGCAAGGTCAGTAATGGCCCGTGTGTGTGAGCCCTGATCATAATTAGTTAAGCGTATTAATCTATCTGCCATGCGGCGGTTATACCAAATAGTAGGAGTTTGATGAGTATTTATTTCGAGTAAATCTTTGTAAGTTGCTTTAAAAACACGATGAACAAGTAACTGAACACTGGGGCCGGTAAATAACTGAAAAATCCAAAATAAAATACTCACGCCAGCAAAAATAGCGATTGCAGAGCTTAATGTATAATCAATTGAAAACGCTAGGCTCATATCCGTGCTGGGTCTAACCAAAATAGTAAATGGAATACAAAACCCTAAGCCGTATGGCAATGTTTGTTGCTCAGCTAAAAGCAGTAAACCAAGAAAATACGGACCCGCTAATACAAGTAATAATATTTCTAGTTGCCCACCACTTTGCGACAGTAAATTTAGCGCATAAAAAACAGTCACAAAAGTAGCAACAATTATACCTGCCAATAAACGTTTTATTACCACCTGCAAAATAGCTAACGGTATTCGCGCTAACATTATCGAAAAAATCACCGGTAAAATCATTATTAATAATGCAGCTGAAGACCCTGTATTAACCCAAATAAATGCGCCGATAGAAAAGACCAAAGCAGTTCTGAACCCTACTATAATGCCAGCCAATGGGTCGCGATATGTAAGCATACTAGGTGCATTTAACAATGTTTTATCGCGTTGTTCTAAAGCTCTGTAAGCCCGCAGTAAAATTGTTAAATCGTTAGCCACTTCCATGCTCACATTGAGCATGTGAGATTCAAATGGCGAATCACACACCGTATTTGCTCTATAGTCGGTTAGCTCTTTGCGCAGGGCTTTAATCTGCTCGGCGCAGTAATCAAAATCGTCAGATTCTTTAATTTGTGCGAATACGTTTTTAAGTTTACTTATTAATTTGTCTAATGTAGGAGTAATGAGGTCTGAGTGGTTTCGTTGTAGGCGACCAATTATTTGAATTGAAGCCAGTAAAGAAAGTACTTTTTGCGACAATTGATTTGCCGCACGCGAGCGTCCGGGGCCTTTCGGTCCTTCGTACCTCACTGCGCTAGAGTCTTCGTTTATAGACCCTAACGTTGCCATAATGCCATCTATTTGGTGATGGCGATTTTCGTGCGATCCTTTAGAATCAAGTTCCGTTACTAAATAATCTAAAGTTTGATTTATAACCGACCGTGCTTGTGCTTGCAGTAAATGTTTAACTTTTACTGGCCAAAATAAATGGCTAACAATGCCCGCACAAATCGACCCAATCACTATTTCGCTTACTCGCGCCTGAGCAATATCAAATATACTTTGACTGCTCACCATTGCCGGTGTAACCATAACTAAAAGTACAATAATAGCGGCGGTAACCCCTGCCATAGCAAATGCATAAATAAAGTTTGCTTGGCGCACCATTGCCGATAACGCAGAGTTTACCCCTAACCATAAAGCAAGTGCACTTAACGCTAAATAAGGATAAAGAATTAACTGGGTTAAAAGCAGTATGCCAAATAAACCACCTATTATGGTGCCTATTATTTGGCATATTGCTTTTTCAATAACGAGTCCGCTTTGTGGACGTAATTGCAAAAATATAGCTGATACTAGCGCCCAATAAGGTCTATCAAGATTAAGCGACATAGCAATAGTCAGCGCCATTACCATCGCAATAACGCCCTTAACAGCAAAAATAATTGCCTGTTTTTTAGGAAAAAACAAATTCCTCAATACATCACCCAAAGCATTCTCCCTATTGAGTATTTAGATGTATTGTGGCGGTCATTCCGGCGCTAAGTTGTATATCCTCTGGCACCGAATCTAGCTTTATATCAACAGGAATTCGCTGAGATAAACGCACCCAATTAAATGTTTGCTGCACCACGGGTAAAAGTTGTGTATTACTTTGTGTGTTTGTATTTGCAATAGCTTTACCCACACTAATCACATGGCCTAAAGCCTTGCCACCGCTTAACAGTGATATTTTAGCTTTTTGATTATCATGTATTAAAGGAATTTTAGTTTCTTCAAAGTAACCCGTAACGTAAAACGAGCCTGATTTTACAATGGCAAATACTGATGTGCCTTGAGCTACGTAATTACCTTGGCGTAAGTTTAAATTAATAATTTGCCCACTAACGGGGGCATACACTTTTGTTCTATCAAAGTTAAGTTGAGCTATAGCTTGATCTGTTTTTGCAAGTTCATAATTGGCTTTTGCTATTTTTGAATTAATGCGTGTTGACTCAAGCCCTTCTTCACTAATTGCTTGCTGAGTGTTTAAACCTTTTCGGCGCTCTAGTTTATGTTTTGCCAACTCCCAGGTGTATAAAGTATTTTCAGTAGTCGCTTTACTCCTATCAAGTGCCGCTTGGTAGCGTTTGTTGTCAACACTAAAAAGTAAGTCACCTTTTTTTATATTTTGACCATCTTTAATGTTTAGCCCAGTTACCCATCCCGACACATCGGGCGAAACGGTGACTACTTCAGCTCGAATACGGCCGTCTCGAGTCCAAGGAGTATGCATGTAATCAGTCCATACCCATCGTCCAGCAAATACAGCGGCTATAACAACGATTATGGTTAAAAGTGTACGTAGATATTTTGTCATCTAATTTATCTTCCACTGAGTAGGTAAACGGTTAAGGCCAAATAACAAATAAATAAAGACACCTCAAACCAAGCCACCTTCCAAATACGGTCGTGCCAATCTAAACGATGTAATATAAAACGTGTAATGGCTGTTAAAATAAAAGCGATAGGAAAGTAAATAATCAAAGGGCTAAACTCTACCCCGCCTAAAACAACAGCTTGCAGCATAATAAAAGTCCATACGTGTTTAAAAACGGTTAAAAGTAGAGTGCGATAAAGCAGATAACTGATTATATTAATTTTGTGCTTAATTTAAAATTAATAGCCACACAGTTTTAAGCCTACTGGTATTACTTATAGTCTTTTAATCAGCCACTTGCAAAACTGTGGTGTAATTATAAACATTGAATTTTGCACCAAATTTAGGTAAATTAACAAAAAAACAACATGGATATAATTTTAATGGAATCAATACACCCTACTCCCCCTAAAACAAACCCTCCAGTAAATGAACCCGCTGGACCAATTTTTAGCGGTAAAGTGCAATTTAGCGGTAAAGGTGGTGAGTTTTTTGGCATTTGGATTGTAAATATATTACTTAGTGTTATTACGCTCGGCATATACTCAGCGTGGGCTAAAGTACGTACACACCGATACTTCTACGGCCATACTCGTATAGATGGACATAGCTTTGACTATCTAGCAACGCCAATACAAATTTTAAAAGGCCGGATTTTAGCGGTTATTGTGTTTTTTATTTACACATTCTCTATCAGCTTTATGCCTATACTAGGCCTGTTTATTGCGATTGGTTTTATCTTTTTAATGCCATGGATTATTAACCAAGGTTTACGTTTTAATCTACGTATGACGCGCCATCGTAATGTTCGCTTTGCTTTTAAAGGCAGTTATGGCGAAGCTTTTGTTAACTTTATACTTTTACCTATTGCCAGCGTATTTACACTTTATTTATTAATGCCTTATGTTATAAAACGTATTGATAGCTATATCCATAGCAACATTAGTTACGGTGACAAACCACTTACTGTAAATCTAAAAGGCGAAACCTATTACCTAACAGCGCTTATTTGCTTTGTAGTGAGCTCTATCACTATGGTGGTATTTATGGGGATTTTAGGATTATTTGGCCTCAATTTAATAGATATTGAAAATCAACAAAATTTAGAAAACTCTGCAGCTATGGTTATGCTTCCTATATTTATGACTATTGCCTACGTGCTGATGATTGCTATTGTTTCAGCTGTATGGCACGCCGCTATTCGTAATCACATTTTTGATAACAGCCATTTTGAAGGCGTTGCTACATTTAAATCAGAGCTAAAACCAATTCCTTTCGCAGTTTTATTACTCACTAATATGTTGGCTATTGTATTCTCTTTAGGGCTTGCATACCCATGGACAAAAGTACGCACATCAAAAATGCTTGCAGATGTAACTAACGTCACTATTTATCCTGGTGCATTGAATCTGATTGATACCGAGCAGGATCAGCAATCATCATTTGCTGAAGAAGCTGCAAACGTATTCGATATTGACCTTTCTTTAACTTAAGAGCTCACCATGCATGTAAAGGGGCATTTTTTTCCCAAAGCATCGAGTAATTATCATGTGTGTGTGGCAACTATTAGCGACACACACATTGAAATTATTGACGATGAATATGTTATTGCTCGCCACGCAATCACAAGTCTTAACTTAAGTTCGGGAATGGCTGGACTTGCTGACGAACTAGACTTCGAAGATGGCAGTCGTTTTATTCCACTTGATGTAAATTACAGATGGCCATTTAAAGAAAATAACCATCACGTAATGGAACGCCTCGAAAAAAGTAAATGGACCATTTTAGCCGCTGTCATATTTACACCATTGTTTATGTGGTTAGTGCTTTATAAAGCCGTACCGGCCATTGCTGTTTACAGTGTTGATACCCTGCCACGTAATGTTGTAGAGCAAATGGGTGAGCAGAGCTTTACATTAATTAAAAAGATTGCGCTTGACCCAAGTGAGCTGCCCGCAGAGCAGCAAGCTAAAGTACAAGCGCATTTCAAAAGTATGCTTAAGGCGTTATCGCTTGATCAATCGGTTTATAGATTATCATTTTATAAGTCAGACAGCTTTGGCGCTAATGCATTTGCACTGCCCCATGGTCGTATCGTGGTCACCGATGAGTTAGCTAATCTACTTGCCGATAAACCCAATGCGCTAAAAGCGGTATTGCTACACGAAATGGGTCATGTAGTGCATCAACATAGCGTACGTATTACAGCACAATCTGCCGCAAGTACGATTGTATTA
The DNA here is from genome assembly GCF_014077565.1 of Pseudoalteromonas sp. 5Ae-yellow. NCBI lineage: Bacteria > Pseudomonadati > Pseudomonadota > Gammaproteobacteria > Alteromonadales > Pseudoalteromonadaceae > Pseudoalteromonas > Pseudoalteromonas sp. 5Ae-yellow. Next base: position 22,211 of record NZ_JACGWD010000040.1, on the reverse strand, counting down.
GCGGTTGTATTTGGTGATTTAGAGGGTGTTGCAGAGGTTGCGCTAGGTACCGGTGCATCGTTTGCTCAGCAAGGGTTTTCACGTGATATGGAACGCGAAGCCGACAGCTTTGCACTTACCCAATTAGAATCATTGGGGTATTCGAGCAATGACTTTGCTGATGCAATAGAAGCCCTGCAAGAAAGCCATACCAGCGAAAACGAACACCTAGAAAAAGTGAATAACTTATTAGAATATTTATCTAGCCATCCAAGTGCACAAGAGCGTATTAACAATGCTAGGAAATAATCGTGGTTATATTCAACTTGCTCGCTACATAGTGAGTTTAAGTTGGATATACCACGGTTTTTTTCCAAAGCTTTATCACGTAGCGCCACTTGAAAAGTTAATGACGGGCAGTGCTGGCTTTTCAGCAGAAGTGTCTGACTTAATTACACGTTCGGCGGGTGTTGGCGAAATTATATTTGGACTGTGTTTATTTGTGTTTTATAAAAATAAACATCTAGTCACTTTAAATATATTAGTGCTTATTGGGCTTTTACTCGCTGTAGTTGTTATGCAGCCACAATTACTTATTGAAGCATTTAACCCTGTTACTACTAACTTGCCTCTTATTGGGCTAAGCGTTATTTGGTTAAAAGAGATTAAGCTGTTGAATAATCGATATCTCTAAATAAAAAAGGTATGCAAATGCATACCCTTTTTTGTAGTACTTAATTTGTAAAATTAGTACTTATTTTTATGCGTCCATAAATGCAATAATTCACTGGCAATTGTTGCTGCGGCAATGGCGGTAAGCTCGCTTTGGTCATACGAAGGTGATACCTCTACCACATCCATACCCACCATATTTATACCTTTTAGCGCACGCAGTACTTTAAGTACTTTATCTGATGTTAAACCACCACACACAGGAGTGCCTGTACCAGGCGCAAACGCAGGGTCTAAACAATCTATATCAAACGTTAAGTAAACAGGTAGGTCACCTACTCGCTCAAGTATTTGCGCTGCAATTTCATTTGCATGTAAATCATTGGCTTGCATTGCATCAATCACAGCAAACTCATGTTTACTTTGATCAAAGTCGGTACGAATACCTATTTGTATACTGTGCTCAACATCAATCAGCCCTTCCATTGGTGCATGATAAAACATAGTGCCGTGATCAAATCGCGAGCCATTGCTATAAGTATCGGTGTGCGCATCAAAATGCACTAACGCCATTTTGCCATGTATTTTTGCATGAGCACGTAATAGCGGAAGCGTTACAAAGTGATCGCCCCCTAAACCTAATAGTGTTTTACCTTGGCGAAGTATTTGATCAGCAGCCATTTCTAGTTGCGCAGTAAAATACTCAGGATCCCCGACAGGGTAAGTAAAGTCCCCTGCGTCTGCCACTTTTAAGCGCTCAAACAACGGGAACGTCCACGGGTATTTAGTGTCTTCCCATGCTAAATGAACCGATGCACGACGAATTGCATCAGGGCCTAAGCGCGCACCAGGGCGGCCCGAGGTCGCTAAATCAAATGGTAAGCCTAAAACCACTACGTCTGCATCAATTGCATTAATGTTTTGCACCATAGGACGACGTAAAAATGTCATCCCATTTGAGTACAATGAGTGATCTGCGTGACCAAACAAAGTTGACATTGCTTATAACTCTTCTAAATAAGTGTAGCCATCAAGGCCGCTTTGCAACTCGTCTAAAACGCTTTGCTGTTCGTGTTTTTCAATTTTAGTGCTTACTAACTGCTCGTATGATTGCTGAAAACTTTCAACATCTAAATGTACATAGCGCATCATATCGGCAACAGTGTCACCTTGGTTTATCTCGGTAATACTTGCAACGCCTTGCTCATCCATATTAACAATTGCGCTGTGCGTATCACCAAACAAGTTATGCATATCACCTAAAATTTCTTGATAAGCACCCACTAAGAAAAAGCCCATTAAATAAGGTTTATCGGCACTAAATTCTGGTACAGGTAATGTGCTTTCAATACCTTGTCCATCTACGTAATGCTCAAGTGCGCCATCTGAATCACAGGTTATATCAAGTAATACAGCACGTTTTTTTGGTGTTTCAGTTAAGCCACTTAATGGCAATACCGGAAACACTTGATCAATGCCCCATGCATCTGGAAGCGATTGAAATAACGAAAAGTTTACAAAAAACTTATCGGCTAAACGTACGTTTAACTCGTCAATAATAGGACGATGAAAACGGTTTTTATTATCCATGTGTTTGTTAAGTTCATAACAAATACGGATATTAATTTGTTCAGCCCATGCACGTTGCGATAAATCAAGTAACCCGAGTGCAAACTGGTTATGCGCTTCAGCTAAGTCACCTTGGCTATCGTGATAAATTTCAATTAATGCACGGTCATCTGTTAAATCAGTTAACTGTACAAACGATGCCCACATATTTTTTAATAACAGGGGTGCATCTGCCGCTGGCGCTACTAACTCTTCTGGCGTGTAACTTTCAGTACCAATAACATTAGAAATAAGCACAGCATGATGCGCCGTAAGCGCACGACCCGACTCAGAAATAATAGTCGGCATTGGTTGCTCATATTGCTTACATGTATCACCAATGGTGTACACAATGTTATTCGCATATTCAGCTAAACTGTAATTCATAGAGTTATGCGACTGGCTACGCGTGCCGTCGTAATCAACAGCTAAACCGCCACCTACATCAAGGCAATCAATTTCTGCGCCTAGTTTACGTAGCTCACAGTAAAAACGCGCAGCTTCGCTTACACCTAAACGTACGTCACGAATGTTCGCCATTTGTGACCCTAAGTGAAAATGCACAAGCTGCAATAAATCAAGCTGGTTTGCGCCTTTTAAACGATTAACTACATGTAAAACTTGCGATGCAGATAAACCAAATTTTGATTTTTCGCCGCCACTCGCTTGCCACTTACCTTTACCTTGCGACGCTAGACGTACACGAATACCAATGCGTGGTTTTACGTTAAGCTCTTTTGCTTGGCTAAGCACCATGTCTAGCTCAGAAAGCTTTTCAAGTACGATATACACTTTATGACCTAGCTTTTCGCCAATAAGTGCTAAACGTACGTATTCTTTATCTTTGTAGCCGTTACATACAATAACGGCGCTGGTTTTTTCAGCCAGTGCTAGTACCGTTAGTAATTCAGGCTTGCTACCGGCTTCTAAACCAAGTTGCTTTTTTTCTACTTGTGCTTGGCTTGCTACTATTTCTTCAACCACTTCACGTTGTTGGTTTACTTTTATCGGGTAAACTAATAGGTAGTCTTTAGGGTAACCATAGTTTTCAATCGCAGTATTAAATGCGCCGCATAAGCTGTGTACACGATGGTGTAAAATTTGCGGAAAACGAACTAAAGCAGGTAAGCTTAAACCTTTATCTTGTAGTTGCTTTGCGATATCTGTTAATGCAATGGTTTGCTCTGGGGCATGAGCCTTGGGCGCAACATACACATCACCTTGATCATTAATACCAAAAAAACCTTGGCTCCAATGACGAACATTGTAGCTCGTACGAGCTTGTTCTAGTGATGTTGTTTCTTTCATTTATCTTTCTCTTTTATTTGATGAATGCCAATAGTGAGTATCGGCTGATTGCGCGCATTAAAAGAAAAATAGGGATTCAAGTCCAACAAGTATTTTTACTCGTAACGAGTAATTTTTAAGATTACAAATACCCATTTTATTACACAGCCAACGAGCCCTCAATTAATAAGGCTTAGCTGCTAATTAACTTTATGATTTAGCAGTATATAGTGGACTATGCAGATGAGTTTCACTTCCAGAACTATATAAGTTTTTGTTCAATTGATTACTACTTTGGTTATTGAGTCTGCTTTTGAAGATGTAGATCCAAGTTTGCGCCATGCTTCGTACTTTTCATTTTTGAGCCATGTAATACCTATGTACTCTTCCCAATTAACAAAATCGAGAGTTTTATAGCGCTCATCTGCGCAGCCACCAGCGCCAAATGCAACTCTGCAAAGCGTTAATGTAAGATACGTGCCATCGTATTTAAGGCGTTTATTGCTTTGGTTTTCTGGGCAACTAGACAATAACCGAGTTGGTATATTTAAAACAATGCTTGCTGTTTTTATACTGCCTTCACTAGCAACTCGAGTGATGGACGAGCAACCTTGTAAATAAAATTTATTGTTATTAATAACAACATCAGGCGTTAATGGCTCCCACCAAGGCGTAGGTAGCGAGGTAGTAACATTGGTTTTTAAAGGATTTTTGCTACAAGCAGCTATCAAAACAAGGCATCCAAAGAGTAAAAGCAGTGATTTGTAAATATTCATAATTGGCTTCCTATCTCTGCAGTTTAATTTATTTGAGTATAGGATATTCTAACAAAAGGAGATTGGACGAGATTAAACACTTTTAGGTGCAAAAATAATAATGGCCATACCAAGTAAAGCAACAGCTCCACCAATAACATCCCACATAGTGAGCTTTACGCCATCAACAACCCATAACCACAATAGCGCAACGCAAATATATACGCCGCCATAAGCTGCATATACACGACCAGCTGCATCAGGGTGAAGAGATAATAGCCAAGCAAATAAAGCTAAACTTAAAGCCGCAGGAATTAAAAGTAATATACTTTTATCCTCTTTAAGCCAAAGATAAGGAAGGTAACAACCAATAATTTCGGCAAGAGCGGTTATGACAAATAGCGCGATAGTTTTTACTTCAAACATAACGTTCTCACGTAATTTAATTAGCTAAGTAACATACAAATGTTGTTACTTAGCTATTTTACTTATTCAGCTAACGCCATTGCGGCAAGCTTCATTGTACTTTCAAACGACTTAGTACCCGCTATAAATAAACCATTGTGACAGAATACGGCATCTTCAATACCTGTTTCATCTACAAACGCTTCATCAGATAGACCTGACCATGCTTTAGGAAGCGATTTTCTATCCTCAAACGATCCTGGCTCAACTGGCACTGTTTGTAATATCCACTGCCCTGAATGCGATGGATAAACCATGTATAACGCATCGCTTGATAAAATATGCACTGTTTTTTTCCATGGGGTGTATTTTTCAAGCACAATTACTCGGGCATCTTCTGCATTTTCAATTGCTTTAGCAACAATCGCTTTTGCATTAACACTACCGTGAGCTGAAGCGATAAAACGCGTTAACATACGCGCTGCAAATTCAACAGCTTCATCAAAACAGGCATCAAAGTTACTTTCTTCTTCCCATGTAGGGTTAAACATTGAAATTGTTTGGCTCAGTGTTATGCCCTCAACCACGCCTTTTACGTAACCGCAGTCAATGGCATCTATAGTCGATACCAGGCCAGAGTCAACTCTATCTGCTACTGCTTGATTATCATTACAAAGCGTTAAACCGTACTTTTTCCAAATTAAACCAAATGACGAAAAAGGAGTGCCATTTTCACGCTCACCCGCACCACCGCGTTGATGGTGATCAAACCGACCTGTATCTGGGTTATATTCGCCGCCTACATCAACAACAATATCAGCACTTTCTATAAGCGCTTTATCGCGAGTACGAACAAGCTTAAACGCTGGCAAAGTATGTTTAAGTACCGCAATACTAAAAACGTCGTCTGCATGAAAATTACCATTGTGGGTTACTACTGTTATTTCGCTCATTGGTTCATTGCTACTTTTAAAAAAGATAAAAATTCTCGCTTTGCGTATTTAGTATTAATTAATGTGGCGGATTTTATACGAAGATAGGTGTTAAAAACAGTGAAGTATTTTTACTAAGCCATAAAAGGTATGTTTACAGCGATTATGTCATTTATTGCTAAGCAATAATAAAGGAAGAAAGCTTACGACATATGAATCTTATATGCCGTAGGTTAATAGGCTTTTATTGATTAAGCCCTAATTCCATAAATACACTTTGTGGATTATCGACATATGAGCCAAAGCTGCCACAACGTTTAAAGCCTAAATTTTCATATAAACTGATCGATTTTATTTGCTTTGGCCCTGTTTCTAAACGTATTAACGGGATTTGCTTTTCACCAGCTTGATGCAATAAAATTTGCATAATACGTCTCGATAGCCCTTTACCACGATGGCTTGGTTTAACGTATAAACGTCTTATTTCGCCATAAGGTTGAGTATCAAATTTCTCTACAATCGCCCCGCAGGCTATAATTCCCTCTTCGGTTTTTAAACCAATCGCATACACATTAGGTAAGGTTAATTCGTCTAACTCCAGAGACTGCGCGGTAGCAACAGGATATAAAGAGTTTATAAGTCGGTCTATATCATCAAATACATTGACTACATCGGGGTCATTAGGGTTCAAATCGACTAACTGCATAAAGCTTCCATTCATTGTTATAAGTTGATTAAGCTTTAAATAATATATTTAAGCGGGCGTAGCTTAGCACTGTTTAACAAAAAAATCTTTAGGGGAGACTGCATTGTGAAATTTCATCAATAAGAGCAATAAATAATCCAGTACAAAAATGAGCAGTTAGATTATTGCTCTTAAATTGCGTTGAGCTTTAAGTAATTAGATCGTGAGGCTTATTTTTAGCGTTATGCCATTTTAAATAGCGCTCGTTATCCATTGGTTTTGCGATTAAGTAACCTTGCATCGAATCAATATTCATTTTTTTAAGTAAATTGTACTGCTCAGCGGTTTCTACACCTTCTGCCACTACCGCTAAGTTTAAGCTTTTTCCTAAGCTGATAATTGTTTGCGCGATATTAAAACCAATGTCATTGTCTAAAATTTTATCAATGAAGCTCTTATCTATTTTTAGTTCTTTAACAGGAAACGCACTTAAATAAGCTAAGCAAGAATACCCAGTTCCAAAATCATCAATCGAAAACAAAAAGCCTGCAGCAATAAGCTCTTTCATTTGTTTAATTGTATATTCTATATCGTTTGAAATCATCGACTCGGTTATTTCCAACTTAATTTGTGAAGCTCGAATATCAAATTTATTGATAGTGCTAAACAGCTCTCCTTTTAAATTTGATGAATTAAACTGGCTTTGACTAATATTAATTGAAACACTAAACGAGTCGTCTATTATGTTATCTGCTTTAAGTTCGTTTATTAAAATACATATATCATGTAAAACAATATTTTGTAGTTTTTGAATAAGCCCGTATTGCTCTGCAATTGGTATAAATTCGTTTGCCGCTATTAACCCTTTTTGAGGATGGTTCCACCTAATGAGTGCTTCAGCACCAATAACATCACCATACGTATTTACCTGAGGCTGAAAATAAGCACAAAACTCATCAGATGCAATCGCTCTGACTATATCGGTTTCTAGTTCAGTTTGTTTTTCAAGCAGTGTTTGTAAGGCTGGATCGTAAAAGCTACTGCTATTCCCCCCTTTATTTTTAGAATGATACATAGCCGTGTCTGCAAATTTTAATATATTGCCTGCCTGCGCATTTACGCTATCAATTAGACAAATACCTATGCTGCAGCTTACTTGAAATGCAAGGTTGCCCACTTCAAATTTATCATGAAAAGCTCTTTGAATCTCTTTGGCTACTATTTTGCACTCGATGCTCGCCTGCTGTGTATTTTCTCCAACGTGTTTTAGTAAAATAATAAACTCATCGCCACCCGCTCTGGCCAACGTATCAGAGCCTTTTATTATTGCGCTTAACCTTTTTGATAATTCCACAAGTACTTCATCACCCGCACTGTGCCCAAGTGAATCATTAATACGCTTGAAGTTATCTAGGTCTAAAAACAATAACGCCCCTATATTTTTATTGCGCTTGATACTCTCTACACACGCGCTTAATCTGTCACTAAGCATTCTTCTATTTGGAAGTTTAGTTAATGGATCGTAAAAGGCGAGTTTGTGGACTTCTTGCTCAGCTTTTTTCTTTATTGAAATATCTCTGGCCATCCATATTACATGTCTTTTTGTAGGGCTATTGGGATTGTAATGATCTAAAACCGCAGCCCGTCCCTCAAAAACTATATTTCCTTTTGGTACATCTAATTCGTACTCAAAAATTTGCATCTCGTTAGTCGAAAGTGTTTTTTCAATAACGTCAATTATCATCTGCGCATCTTTTTGAGGAAGCAGGTCTTTAACATTTTGACCAATAAGATCCGTCGACGAATCAAGCAGCAACTCATTAGAGGTACCATAAACATCGGTATATGTGCCATCTTCACTTAAAATGAGGATGAGATCGGGCATTACTTTGGTGAAGGCTTTAAATTTTTCATTACTGTGCTGTAAATTAACGACAAGCTGTTTTGCCTTCGCAAATTCGTTACTTTTCTCAAGAGCGATACTTGAAAAGTGTACAAAAAAATCTATTAATTCTAAATCTTGCTCTGATGGGGTTTTAGGTGTGCTGTGATAAATAGCAAAGGTGCCTAACAAATCAGCTTGAGTCGAAAAAATAGGTGTTGACCAACATGACCTAAGATCAAACTTTAGCGCTAAATCTTTAAAGTCCTCCCACAGCGGTGAAGTTTCAATATTTTCTACAATTGTGCGCGACTTCGAGAATGCGGCAGTACCACATGAGCCGACTTTTGGCCCTATGTAAATACCATTAAGCAAATCACAGTACTCTGGATGAATATTAGGGGCTGCGCAATGAAAGAGCTGCTGGCCTTTAATTGATAAAATGGAACACCTTGCAGACTCATCATCAATAATCTGCTCTATTGATAAACAAATTTCAGTAAGCACCTCATTTAAGGGTACCCCTAATGCAATTTTAGATAAAATGCCTTGCTGGTGAGATAATAACTTTTTTAACCGATCCGTACCCATTTCCACTCGCTCGCATTATTTATACATATTGATACAACAAAAAGTCTCATGCAGATGCTTTTTTCTATGTAGTAAAGTTCAGTATAGTCATGATTAGTAAGTTTATTCTTTTATTAATAAAAAACTAACCTGATCTACATTGATTAATCATAATTGCATATTACTAAACACCTATAGGTACTATATAACCAAAACCGCAACATTAAAGCTAACACTTTGTTACTTAAAAATACTGTTCAAAATTATTAAGCTATTTATACTGTAGCTAGTGATAAATATTTTTTGAGGTTACAGTGCAGATCACACAAGGTATGGAATATTTTTTTTCGGGGTTTAAATTAATTAGCCAAAAAGGGTTAAAGCGTTTTGTACTTATCCCACTTTTAATTAATGTTTTACTATTTGGTAGCTCGTTGTTTTTCTTATTTGGATGGCTAAGTGATAGCTTTAGCTACATAAATAATATGCTCCCAGAGTGGTTAAGCTGGCTTGAATGGCTAATGTGGCCAATTGCAGTATTAGTCGTATTATTTAGCTACAGCATGCTATTTACTGTAATCACTAATTTTATTGCGGCCCCCTTTAATGCTTTATTAAGTGAAAAAGTTGAGCTCTATTTAACGGGTCAAAAAATTAATGATGACGGTTTTTCCGAATTAGTTAAAGATGTACCTCGAATGCTTGCCCGTGAGTGGACAAAGCTGTGCTATTACCTTCCTCGCGCTATTGGCTTTTTTATACTTCTTTGGATTTTACCTGTCATAGGTCAAATACTATGGGTTTTATTTACCTGCTGGATGTACGCGGTGCAGTATGAAGACTATGCATTTGATAACCATAAAATTGGCTTTAAGCAGATGAAAGACGATTTAAAATCTAAGCAAGGTTTATCATATGGGTTTGGTTTTGCCGTTATGTTATTAACCGCTATACCCTTTGTAAACTTAATAGTTATGCCTGTAGCTGTGTGTGGTGCAACACGTTTGTGGGTCGATAATTATCGACCAAAATACCGTAGTTAATTAATAGGTTGCTGATTTTTCAATATTCAAAGGTCACCGCACCCGAGATAAAAAAGCACCTAAGGTGCTTTTTTTAATCTATTTTTAAAGCAATAAACTCAAGCGATGCACGCCTTGGTAATGCAACGCTTTGTTTATCTACTTCTTCGAAGTTTTTAATCAAAATACTAAAGCGCTGATTGTTAAAATTAACGGCTGTAACTTCACCTATTTTTATACTGTAGTTTTGCTGCTGGTTAAACAGCGTTAATGTTCGCCCGTTTATACGCTCTACGAATAAGTAAGGTGTTTGATCTGGCATCTTTAAACGGATAACATTGATTTTACTTAACTCATGTACCGCCACCCAATTTTGACTCTGCATTAACGTATTATAACTACTAATGCCTTCAGGCTGATAAACAACATCTTGGCTTATAACGCATGTCTTACAGCCCTTTACTGATTCAACTCGCCAGTCAATAGCTGTATTTTTGTAATATAAATTGTCATTTTTTAGTAACCATTCACGTGCATTGTTAGTATCGCTACACGCTATTAGTAAGCTTAAAAAACTACTACAAACAATAAACTTAATACTTAACCCTAGTTTCATATTAATGCTCTTTAATTGCTTTTAACTCAGCAATAATTGCACTACTTGGTTGCGCTTCTTTTATATAACTTGGCAGCGTTTCAATATAAGTAGGCGAGCTTTGTAAATTACTTTGTAAATTACTTTGTAAATTACTTTGTAAATTACTTTGTAAATTACTTTGTAAATTACTTTGTAAATTACTTTGTAAATTACTTTGTAAATTACTTTGTAAATTATACACCTTACTATTATTGGTATTTGGTACGCCAAATCGATTACCTGCACTTTGCATATAAAACTGCAAATTAAGCATGTTCCACTCATCTACATCACTAAGTATTGATATTGTATTATCTTGGTTAGTATCAAAGCCAGTTAAGCTTTCTGTGTTAATTGCATTACAGTTAAAATCAACAGGTAGTGATCCATTTCGATTTAACCCCTGTGCTTCAAGTATTGTGCTCTCATTTAAATCTGCTGAACTACCACTTGAATAATCAATAATAAAATCATCTGTAGAGCCTAAATGACTATTAGTATTTGGTGTAATATCACAACTAACATTGCCTGGATAAAAGCGCTCATAATAACGATCGCCTTCGTTATTACCTATTGTTGATAAACCCGCTAATTGATATAAATAATTCATAGAGCTTAAATGATTAGGCTTAAAGTTAACCTCTTCATCGCCACCATGGTATAAGCCTAAGTTATGACCTAGCTCATGAAAGATAGTTGATGCTTGATAATTATAAGTTACATTGGTTGCTGTTTGCGTATCCAAAGTTAAGCCCCACCCCCCATAGTTACCATTAAATCATTACCGCTGATCTCAGCAATACCCGATCCACTAATACTGCCATCTTCATTTCCACTACTTGCCATTAATAAGTAATGAAAAATGGGTCTGCGGGTTATATCGGTATATTCCATTTTATAAGTAAATAAATTAGGGCTACTTAAATCATACTCAAACGGAGTATAGCTATTAAAAGGGACAACATTTCCGCCACCTAAATCAAAGTTTTCCGGCGCAATATCGCTATTTTGATCAAATAAATCACCTACATCAAAATGAACGGTGTAGCCTTTATTTGCAAATACACTAACAATTTTTTCGAGTGCAGTTCGATGAGGCGTTATTCCAACATCACTACTATCCATATAATCTATTTCAATAAATATATCTTTTTGTGAAGTACGCGCTCCCCATTCATATAAAGGCAGCCCACCAAATGTTGCCCCCTCTACCTCTGCGCAATCTGGAATACCGTCTTCATCATCATCTATTGAGCAAGATATATCGTTAGGCCCTGCCGGAGTATTGAATACTGAGTAGTTCCAGTCTGTATTTTGGTTAGTATCGGTTGCGCCGAGCGTACGCTTTAAGCTGGCGCCCTGCTCTGGCAGTATTTTTGCAGCATTTTCGCCTTGCCACTGCGAGGCTGTTACAGGCTCTTGGGTTGAACTTCCAAACTTAACAAAGTCGATAGTTTGTGTACCCGCACTATTAAGTAATTCTGCAAAACCATTTATGTACCAATAAGGCCTAATTTGGTCATTCGCGCTACCAACAAGCACAAGCTTAGTGTTATTTAATGACGCACTTGCTAAAAAATCATCGCCAAAGCGGCTTTGTAAAATAATATAGGCGCCATTTAAAAGCTCTTTATTAGGCAACGCAAATACTTGCTCATCACTCAACGTACTATCAGACATATTAATACTGCGAGCTTTAAGAGAGTAGTCTTGTAAATTTACTGTCGCACCGGTGCCGTTATAAAGTTCAATCCAAGGTAAGTCATTACTAAATTGCACAGATGAAAGCTCTGTTATTTTTATATCTTGGCTAGAAGTTGTAAACGAGGTGGCAGTTTGCGCCAAAATAGTTGTGCTATCAAAATTAGCTAAATCAGCTGTAACACGAACAATATATTGAGTGTCTTCATCAAAGCTTGCGCTTAAATTTACAGTATGAAAATAAGTACTTGTGTCGCTGGTAGTACCCGACAAACTTTCAATAGTTAAGGCCAAGCAAGTAGTAAAATTATCTGCTGACACTTGTACGCTTCCAGTACAAGTACCACTACTAGAGTTAACGGCTAAAGTACTCACGAGCATAATATCTGAAAATGTAATGCTAACAGGGCTATCTACAAATACTGGTTCATTACTATTTTGGGGCGTTACATTACTAATTGTAGCGGGCGTTGAATCAACAACGGTAACACTCACTACAAATTCGGTTGTGTCTTTTGTATCAGTCGCCGTTAACGTATAGCTTTGTGGAGTGATACTGTTTGCAGGAGGTGTGTAACTAAAACGTAAGACTTGGTCATCAATAACACTGATTTGCGCTCCATTTAAATCATCACCAAAGTCAATCTGTACACTATCGTTATCTGCGTCGCTAACCACTAAGCTAAATTCTGTGGCTTGGTTATATTGCACATTTATATTTACATCATCGGCAGTCGGTGGGTTATTTGGGGCTAATATTACAACTATTTTCTGGGCGTTATTTGTAGCGTTATCGTCATCGGTAACAGTTACTACAAACGTTACATTGGTATTTTGCGCAACAGTGGGCGCATTAAAGCTAATACTTGTTTCTGTTTGGGTAAGTTCAACTACAGGGCCACTTGTTTGCTGCCAGGTTATGCTATTAATACTACCATCGCTGTCTTGTGCATCTGCAACTAGGGTTACACTGTCATCTTTTTCAGCTTCATCTGGGCCTGTAACAATGACTGTTGGTGCGCTATTTACTTGATTAATTAAAACTGTTTTACTCGCTTGAGCGCTTTTACCGGCATTATCTGTTACGGTTACGCTAAAGCCTAGCGTTGTATTTTCAGATACATTGGGGGCAGTAAAACTAAGTACACCATCTGATTGGCTAAAATCAACATTATCTCCCGCTGACTGAATCCAACTAATAGTGCTTATGGTTCCATCTGTATCTTGAGCGTTAGCAACTAAGCTTACTTGTGTGTTAGCAAGTGCACTACTTGGGCCTGTAATATTAACTGTAGGTGCATTATTTTGAGAAGTGATAGTGCCTGAAAATACTTGTTGTGCAGTAGCACCTGAATTATCAGTAACAGTAACTGAAAAACTAAAGGTCGTGTCAGTGGTTACACTCGGTGCAGTAGCTGTAAGCGTATTGCCTTTAACAATAAATGTAAATTCAGGACCACTAAGTTGTTGCCATTGATAATTGGCTATTTGCCCGTCACTATCACTTGCAAGCGCAGTAATAGTAAACGATTGGTTAGAGACAATAACGTTACTACTAACAGAGAGCGTAACACTGGGCGCAGCGTTACCAGAGGCCTAGTTGAATCACTACCTTCTCCGCCGCCACAACCTGTGATTAAAAGTGATAAAAAAAGTAAACTTAGCCATTTATTAATATTGTTTTTTACCACTTTTAGCCTCTACATATTAACTATACAAATTTTGTGGCACCTTAGTAACGTTTAAATGAACGGTTATTTCCTCACGATCATGATAGAGATGTTTAGCTTGTAACTCGTAATTAATGCTATGTTTCTCAAGCTCTTTTCTTATCATCGAAAGACATTCATAAACACTATCAAAGCGTTTTTTCATAGGTAGTTTTAAGTTAAATATAAACTCTTTTGCGTATGCATTTACTGCCCAGTCAATCATTAGCGTAGTCACTTTGGTTGGTTTTTCCACCATATCGCACACTAACCAAGTAATATTTCTTTTTTCTGGGCGATATTTAAAACCATCTGCTCTAAAATGTTTAACTTGCCCAGTTTGCATTAAATCGTCATTCATTGGGCCGTTATCAATCGCACTTACAAACATACCTCGGCGTACAAGCTGATAAGTCCAACCACCCGGGCATGCACCTAAATCAACACTGCGCATACCTGCTGCCACGCGTGATTCACGTTGTTGCTCAGGAATAAATACATTAAACGCTTCGTCGAGTTTTAACGTTGAACGACTCGGTGCATCGCTTGGCATACGAAGGCGTAAAATACCCATGAAAAATGGAGAATTATTAAAGCTATACGAGTAACCAACATAAGCCGTATTGTTTGTTAAAAACATGACATGCATTACTGGGCGGTTTGCTTTTGGCTCACGCAGTACTGTATTTTGTTTTTCGAGGGCTTTTTTAAGCGGCGTTGATATTTTTTTACAGAACGTTAAAAGCTCTTTGCCTTCGTTTGTGTCTGGCGTTTCAACGCGCAGTTCTGAGCATAATGTAAAATCTTTAGCAGCTTCAACTACTGCGCTCACACGGTCCTCTACTGGCATGTTTTCAAGTAATGTGCCGGCAAACCATTGACGTGCAAACACCATGTTTTTAAAATCAACTTTTTTGATTATTTCATCGCTGTGATGCGCTTCAAAACATTCGTAAACAACATAACCTGTATTTGGTTTTGCTTTTACATACCCTGCAAAACCTTGCTCTGCAGCATGAAACGTTATTTCAGCAGCGGCATCGTTTTCAAAACCACTACGACAAAAAATCACAACACTAGACATATTAACCCTTAAACTCTTTAAAACTTAAATCGTGCAACTTGCACTAAAATAACAATCCAACCAATAATAAAGCACAACCCACCAAGCGGTGTTATAGGCCCAAGCCACTTCATTCCTGTTAGAGCGAGTAAATATAAACTACCACTAAAAAGTAGTGTGCCCATTATAAAAAAGCCACCAGCCCAACTCAGGTTTATGCCCCATTTAATTAAAATAGCCACCGCAATAAGTGCAAGTCCATGTACCATTTGATACTCAGCAGCCGTTTTAAAAACGCCTAATGAATACTCCGATAAGCGGCTTTTTAAACCATGGGCAGCAAATGCACCTAACATCACCGAAAGCATACAAAAAATACTACCGGTCATTAAAAATAATTTAATCATCTAACCCCCTGCTCGAGTCTTAACGTATCTCAATTTGTTGCTTAATAAATTCAACGGCACTTAACGCTGCTGTTTCTCTATTTTGCAGTTCAGTTACGCCACTTTTTTTACGTGGTTTTAATGAGTGATCGCCATCACTCAGCCAAGTAAACAAAGGCTGCTTTGGCATTTTCATAGTAAGAAGTTCTTCACGTGTACCAAATGTATCTCGCTCGCCCTGTAATACCAAAAAAGGGCAAACAATATCAGCAAAATGATCGGTGCGTAATTTTTCTGGCTTACCAGGCGGATGAAATGGATAACCAAATGCTATAACACCTGAAAGGCTTTGCTCTGTACTACATGCAAGCATTGATGCCATGCGACCGCCCATCGATTTACCCCCTATAAACAACGGTAAATCTGGCTGCGCATTCGTTAGCACTCGTTCATAATAAATAAGTAACTTTGGTGCCCGCTCAGGAGGCCTGCGTTTATTAGTTTGTTTAGCGATTTGCATATATTCAAAATCAAATAAACCAACATCAACACCCTGCTCGCTTATTAATTTTGCCATGTGCTGCATAAAGTCAGAATCGCTACCAGCACCTGCGCCATGTGCAAATATAAACTGTGCTATTGTAGGTTGCTCCGTGCTTTTAAACCATTCAATCATTATTAATACTCATGTTCTTGCTCATGCTCTACTAGGCTCAGCATCCACTCTTTAAACGAAACTATTTTACCAAGCTCTGTTTGCGACTCACGAAGCACTAAGTAATACGCATTTTTACTCTCTAGGCTATGATTAAACGGAATTACCAAACGCCCTGCGTCTATGTCGGGTTTAGCTAATACACTATTGCCAATTGCCACACCTTGTCCATGTACCGCTGCTTGTAACACCATAGAAGAGTGGCTAAATATAGGCCCTTGATTTACCTGGATGTTACGCACGCCTGCGGTTTTCATCCACGTTTTCCAGTTTTTACGTGTAGTGTCGTGTAATAGTGTGTGATGCGCTAAATCACTAGGTTGATCAAGCGGCTTTACCCCGCTTAATAACATAGGACTACAAAGTGGTACTAAATATTCGGTATGAAGCTTGTACGCTTGTACGCCATTCCAATGACCCCTTCCATAATAAATAGCAA
Organism: Pseudoalteromonas sp. 5Ae-yellow; assembly: GCF_014077565.1. NCBI lineage: Bacteria > Pseudomonadati > Pseudomonadota > Gammaproteobacteria > Alteromonadales > Pseudoalteromonadaceae > Pseudoalteromonas > Pseudoalteromonas sp. 5Ae-yellow. The sequence goes on along the minus strand of NZ_JACGWD010000040.1, from coordinate 5,764 downwards.
TATCTACGTCATCAGTGAGTGAGTTTTCATCTTGGTCTTGTGCTTTTATTCGCACATCTATTTCTGGATGTAACTCATTAAACAAACTCAAACGAGGCACTAACCACTGAATAGCAAAACTAGGGGTTAGGCTTACCGTTAGTGAGCCCTTAGCGCCACGAGCTAATAGCTTTTCAGTTGCATCAATAAGCTGAGTAAAAATCTCTTTAATATCTAAAAAATAGCCTTGGCCTTCTTCAGTTAATAATAAAGAGCGGTTTTTACGTAAAAACAACTTCAGCCCTAAATGCTCTTCAAGTGTTTTTATTTGATGACTTACTGCCGCCTGCGTTACATAAAGCTCTTCAGCAGCTTTTGTAAAACTTAAATGGCGTGCAGCCGCTTCAAAGGCTTTTAATGCGTTTAATGGAGGTACCCGTCTTGACATAATAACCAAGCTTAGAATTAGTTTTTCTTATGCGTGAGATTATATACATCATATAAGTTTGTGTATATTAAAGGCATAAAAAAAGCGACCTGAGTCGCTTTTTAATAAACATCATGCTTAATTATAAATCGCTTGCACTTGTATCAAGTGGGGCAAAACTTTTAATTAAATCATCAACCGCTTTCATTTGCGTTAAGTAGCCTTCTAACTTACTAAGTGCTAGCGCACATGGGCCATCACATTTAGCTTCGTTAGGATTTGGATGCGCTTCGATAAATAAACCAGCAATACCCAATGCCATACCGCTGCGCGCAAGCTCTGCAGCTTGTGCACGACGACCATCAGCAGAGTCAGTTCGTCCACCAGGGCGTTGTAGCGCATGTGTTGCATCAAAAATAACAGGTGCCATTGCCTTCATGTCATCCATACCCAGCATATCAACCACAAGGTTGTTGTAACCAAAGCTAGAACCACGCTCACAAAGAGCTACGTTGTTATTACCAGCTTCATTAAATTTAGTAATGATATGACGCATTTCATGTGGCGCTAAAAACTGTGGTTTTTTCACATTGATAATTGCACCTGTTTTAGCCATCGCCACAACTAAATCTGTTTGACGCGCTAAAAAAGCAGGTAACTGAATTACATCAACAACTTCTGCAACAGGTGCAGCTTGATGCGGTTCATGTACGTCAGTAATTAGTGGAATTTTAAACGTGTTTTTAATTTCTTCGAATATTTTTAAACCTTCTTCCATACCTGGACCGCGGTACGAATTGATTGAAGAGCGATTAGCTTTATCAAATGAGGCCTTAAATACATAAGGAATATTTAGTTTCGTCGTAACTTCTACGTAATGCTCTGCAACACGCATTGCTAAATCGCGAGATTCTAATACGTTAATACCACCAAACAATACAAACGGTTTGTTGTTTGCAAGTTCAATTTCATTAATTTTAATAATTTGGTCTTTCATTTAAATTCCTTAAGGTGCAACTGCTTGCATCATTAATCCACAAATATAAGCCATATAAGTACCCACACCGTAGCCTAGTACAGCTAACAAGACACCAACAGGCGCTAATGACGGATGAAACGCTGATGCTACAACAGGTGCTGACGCTGCGCCGCCCACATTAGCCTGAGAACCCACTGCCATATAAAATAACGGTGCTTTAATCAGTTTAGCCACAATTAACATGATGCTTGCATGCACTAACATCCAAATTGCACCCACTAAAAATAGCCCAGGGTTATTGAAAATAGCGGTTACATTCATGTGTAAACCAATCGATGCAACCAAAATATATAAAAAGCTAGAAGCTACTTTTGAAGCGCCAAACGCTTCTATTTGCCTCACTTTAGTAAACGATAAGCCTATACCAATCGTTGTTGATATAACAATTAGCCAAAAGAATTTACTGTTTAAGCTGTATTCTTTTGCCCATTCATAAGTAGTGCCAAAGTACGGCCCCAAAAAGTCAGCGCAAAAGTGTGCTAAGCCAGTTATACCAAATGCAATTGCAATCAGCGTCATGTAATCATTAAGAGTTGGGATGCGTGCATGTTCTGCGTGATATTCTTCCACACGCTTTTTCAAATCTTCAATTGCGCTTGTATCAGCACCCGTCGCTGCATCAATCTTTTTATGATTTGCTGCCATTAACAATAAAACAGCCATCCAAATATTAGCGACAATTACATCTACTGTAATCATTACTGAGAATATATCACCACCAACTTCAAACATTTCTTTCATTGATGCTTGGTTAGCACCGCCGCCAATCCAGCTACCTGCAACAGTTGTCATACCGCGCCATACGGCATCTGGGCCATGCCCACCAACAATACTTGGGTCAAATGCGCTCACCACTAAAATAGCTAATGGCCCACCAATAACAATGCCTAAAGTACCCACTAAAAACATAATAAGTGCTTTAGGGCCTAAGTTAATAATCGCTTTTAAATCAATACTAATGGTAAGTAGTATCAAACAGGCTGGTAGTAAGTAGCGCGAAGCCACATAATAAACATTAGATTTATTACCATCTACAATACCAAAGGTATTTAATAACGAAGGTAAAAAGTAACACAGTAATAAAGCAGGTACGTATTTATAAAATCGTTTTAAAGCTGGACGCTCACTGTTTGAGGTTTTAAAAATAAACCCCAAAATAATAGCAAGCAAACCAAGCACAACGGCATCATTTGTAATTAATGCGCTTTGAGTTTCAACCATAATTATTCCTATTCTTAATGGTGCGTTTTATTATTATCTTCTAGTTCTTCTATTTGGTGTTGAATAATCTCTATTGCAGGATCGTCCGGACACTCATCTACAAAAAACTGTAAATCATCACGTGCCATTTTAGGGCAACCGAGCTGATTTAATAAGTAACCTCTGTCGCGTCTCTCATACGGGTCGTCGCCTATTAACTCCATTAGCATCTCTACACAGGTTAAAGCATGACCAAATTTATTTTCGCTAATGAAAGACCATTTTTGCTGAGCTAAAAATAACTTATATACTTCGTCATCAAAAATCAGTTCTAGTGGCTCTTGCTCTTGACCATCATCTTCATCTGCGTTTTCAGGGATAATATACCAACTTTGTTGTCCACTGCTTGGCTCTATTATGTAGCCTTCTTCGTCACTAATCGCCACATGTACGCCAATATCACCTTGGGTAAGACTAAGGTTCGCGTCACAGTTAGCTTGTTGTAAAAAATGACAAAGTATAATTGCCAGTGTTGTAGGTGAACCACTGCGCATAGAAAGCGTATAGCTTAATGTATTTAATTTATATTCAGGCACTTTTAAACCTGATGCACTAAATAGCCAATCACTGTAAAACATATCTAATAATTTTTCGAGGCGATCGTGCTCATCACTCACTTTTAAACACAGCGCTGAAATTTGCTGTTCAAAGTCAGTTAAAGTTTCATAACATGGTGTTAAATCTATCTGAGGGTCCCACTTTGACTCTGCTTTAATACAGCGGTAAATCGCTGGAGGTGTAAATTCATCGTAAGCATCATCAAGATAAGATTCATCGTGTTCGTCAAACCCGAGGGTAGTCATTAATACTGCAACATTTTAGAAAACGAAGGCGTAGTTTACCTAACTTTAAAGCTATATACCAATATAGAGGTGTATTTGAATATTTTCTGAGAGGGAGTTGTATTTGAGCTTTACAAAACAACTATAAAGCTCAAATAGTCAGATATTACTTAAAGCAAAAAAGCTGATTTAGACGTCGCTAAATAACCTATCGCTAAAATAACAGCGGTGTTAACTAAAACGTAAGCAACTTTCGCCGTCATTTTAGTTTGTCTGGCGCTTTTAGCCCCAATACAGATGTATATAACCACTAAAATTATTTTTTCTAATAGCCAATATTGTTCAAACGGATTAATTTTAGCCATAAATATAAGCGTAAGTGCAGACACTAATAACAAAGTATCTATACTGTGACTACCAATCATTACCGCTTTATTTTTTGCTAATTTACCACTGCCCATTCGCGAAAAAGCGCGAACATAAAATAATATTACACTTAACATCGCAATTGCCATGTGCGAGTGCTTTACTGCTAAATAATCCATATGCCCCTGTACTTCTGTTTTATAAAAATTTAATCAGGAAAACGGCTAAGAACCGCCTCTAACTCATCAAGCTTTTCGTTAAATACTTCAACCATTTTTGGTTCAAAATGTGTGCCTTTTTCAGCATTAATTTCATCAACCACATTTTGTAATGTCCAAGGCTCTTTATAACACCGTTTATGGCGAAGTGCATCGTATACATCAGCAAGTGCGACTATGCGACCAAATACATTAATTGCGTTTCCGCTTAGACCTTGTGGGTAACCAGACCCATCCCATTTTTCATGATGCTCTTTTGCAATAATTGCACCTGTACTCACAATTTCATGGGGAGAGTCTTTTAAAATAGTATAGCCTTTATCAGTATGGGTTTTCATCACTTCCCATTCTTGAGGTTCTAACTTTGCTGGTTTGTTTAAAATCGCATCAGGAATACCCACTTTACCTACATCATGAAGAGGAGACGCCAACCTTACTAAATCTGCATCATGTTTAGATAAACCATAGCCCTCAGCTAAAATATGACAAATATGTGCTACACGTTTAACATGATTACCTGTCTCGGTTGAGCGCTGCTCTACTGCTTCACTTAACCTATAAACAAGCTCTTGTTGTGTCGCTTCTATTTCAGACTGAAGCTGCACATTTTCAAAGGCAAGTTGCACATTTTGAGAAAATATTTTGATTAAATGACGCTGAGTATCCGTTAAATCCTTTGGGACACCTGATATGAACAGCATTGAATTATGATTGTACTCACTACTGCAGTACGCAAATAAGTAATTATCTTTATAAATGATACTTTTATCATTAAGCGCCTGATGACACGCACTTAACTGCTCAGCTTGTAATACCTCATCAAGCTCTTTACCTTCACTTTTTTCAAAATCGCCAGTGCCAGAGCAAACTATTAGTTTTTTATTTTTTTCATGTTCTGGGTTTTGTGCAACTAAAGTGGTGGCATACATAGCTTGATCAGCAATACCCAATAAAGATGTTAATTGCTGCATAACGCCTTCAATAAAGTGCTCTATTGAATGCGCAGAAAAAATATCACGAGACGCTATAATTATTTTCTCAAGCCCTTCGCGTGACTGCTCAATCGAAATAATATCCCGATACGAGCGTAGGCTCGACATAATAACAGTAAATAATTTTTGAGCCGTTAGCTCCGTTTTCGATTTGTAATCGTTAATATCATAATTAATAATGACTTGACGTTCAGGTGCCTGGCCAGGTTGGCCTGTTCTTAAAATAATCCGTATATGATTATTTTTAGCTTCTTCACGAATAAACTTAGCAACCTGCAAACCAGCGTCGTCGGTTTCCATTACCACGTCAAGTAGCACAATAGCGGCATCTGGATGCTCTTTTATGAGCTCTTTCGCTTCAGCACCTGAGTAGGCACTAATAAACTCTAAGCGTTTATTTTGAAATTCAAAATCACTCAGTGCTAGTTTTGTAACAGCATGAACTTCAGGTTCATCATCAACGATTAATACTTTCCAGGTACCGTGTTCAATCTCATCGATTGTTTCTTCTGGTTCATCTGAAAATAAAAAATCACCCATCATAGTCGAAATTCCTTCATGGCATTATTTAACGCACTAGGGGCTGTTGATCTTTGTAGTACATATATCAATCAGCCCACATTGGTAGCCACATCATAGTAAATGCTAAAGCGAGCATTGAATGATAATTTCGTTCAAGCTTTTCATACCGCGTGGCTATC
>NZ_JACGWD010000140.1:0-1637 GCF_014077565.1 Pseudoalteromonas sp. 5Ae-yellow | reverse complement strand
CGGAGTTTTTCAAGTTAGTTGTCGCATCAAGTTAAATTTTATGCCGCCCGCATTGCTTCTTTTTTTTCTGGATTTAAATTTACTTCATTGATCATTGTCCAATCTCGAGATTTTCCTGACCAACGACTTGGGTTCTGTAATTTCGCCATTTCATTTACCTGATGACGTTTCGCTAGTATCGCTTTATCTAATCCTAAATGACGCTGGTTTGGCGTGACAAATTTAATACCGCTGTGCAAGTGCTCATCGTTGTACCAATCAACAAATCCGCTAACCCACTTTCTTGCGCTACCCATGCTTTCAAAGGCTTTCTCAGGGTATTCCGGGCGATACTTTAACGTCTTAAATAGCGATTCAGAATAAGGATTATCATTACTCACAGACGGTCGGCTAAATGAAGGAACAATACCTAACTCCTGCAATGTCGCTAATAACGTTGCCCCTTTCATTGGACTGCCATTATCCGAGTGCAGTGTGACTTGCTCAGGCTTTACCTGCTCTCGCCTGCAAATATCTACCATTAAATCAGCCGCCAGTGTGCTTAGTTGTGTGTCATGAACCTGCCAACCAACTATTTTTCGACTATAAATATCCATCACTAAATATAAGTATAAAAACTGACCTTTAACAGCTGTTGGCAAATACGTGATATCCCATGTATAAATTTCGTTTACACGTGTTGCCCTGAGTGCTTTTGGCTTTTTTATCTTTTTATTTGGTTTAACTTTTTCTCTGTGTGTTAATAATTTATGCGATTTCATAACACGATAGAACGAACTTTCTGATGCTATCCACACACCTTTATCCAATAGTTTAGGGACTATCTTGCTGGGTGGTAAATGTCCATATTCTATTGAATTAACAGTCTTAATTATACGCTGTTGCTCTAATTCAGTTAGCCTGTTAGGTGGTCGCTTTATCGTACTTGTTCGCTTATCTGTCATATCATCAGCTTCAATCCAGCGTTGAATTGTTCTTGCCGTTAGACCAAGTAACTCACATGCTTTTTCTTGCCTTGCCCCTGATTTCTGCGCGTCGGTAATGAGCTTTATCAATTCATGACGCTCAGTTGAGCTGGTTAATCGTCCTCGTTGAAACCCCAGAGCGCATCGGCTTTTTTTTTGAGTACGAGTAAGGCGGCTGTTTCTGCTAACGCTTTGTCTTTACGATTAAGCTCTTTTTGAAGCTGCTTAATTTCTTGTTTGAGCTGTTTACTGTCTGATTTTACGGGCTTCGTTGAAGGCCCTTTAGCAAAATTTTTCTTCCACTGCTCGATATGATGTGGGTAAAGCCCTTTACTACGGCAGTATTCATTAACGGCTGTGTCATCCAAACGTCCACATTCAATAATTGCGTTAAGTCTTTCTTCAAGATCCCAGTCTTGTGGTCGTTTTTCTGATGTCATTTGGCTGCCTGTATAGTCCGTTTCAAGTTCATGGTTTTTAGCAAGCGCTATCCAACGTTGCAAGGTTGAATAACCGATGCCTAAATCAAGTGCAATATCTTCTAGGCGAACATCATCACATTGAGATAATGCTTTTTCAACAGCTTGAACTTTAAATTCTTGTGTAAATCGACGTCTCATTTTATCTGCCTCTATTAAAAGTTAGAGGCGACAACTATCCTGACACAGGGGG
>NZ_JACGWD010000234.1:0-218 GCF_014077565.1 Pseudoalteromonas sp. 5Ae-yellow | reverse complement strand
AGCGTCCACATTCCTGCTTAGCCGTCATCTCTTGCCTATTTCCGTCGAAATACATGTGAGCCTATACGTCGATACTCCTGATTTTCATACACTTAAAGAATACTTCCCCCCTTCGCAATCAATTAAAGCTTTTGGCTAAAATTGACCCCATCAAACATAATGTTGATGGTCGGCTTGGTTTTCCCCTCCACACCATTACTGGCTTTCATCGGCCTAGC
>NZ_JACGWD010000070.1:0-23376 GCF_014077565.1 Pseudoalteromonas sp. 5Ae-yellow | reverse complement strand
GCCATTTACCCCTGAAGAATTACAAGGGGATGATTTAGATGGCGAGGCACCGGGAATAGCTTCTAGTCAGGCTGAGCAAGATTTAGCAAATGCGCTTATGACAGATGCTGATTTAGATGGTTTAGAAAATGATTTTGATGATGAGATTTTAATTGAAAATGATTTTTCTGAATTAGATGCTGAATTTGACGAAGATAGTTTAGATCAAGCGCTAACTGATGAGTTATCAGACGAATCGCAAGAGCAAACAAATGCAGAGCGCCAAGCACAGTTAACAAGCTTAGATGAAGTGGGTAGCACTGATATTAGCTCTGACGACGAACTTGATGAAGAGTTTATGTCAAATTTGACGCAAACTGATTTTGGTTCATTACTTAGTGAGTTAGCAGAGCCTGAAGAGTTAAGTGTTGATGACAGCAGTGAATTTGATGTTGACTTTGACAGCTTGTTAAAAGAAGACTTAGAGACAGATGACCCATTGACTACAAAAGAGTCACTTGTTGAAAGTAGTGATGTTGAGCAGTTTGATAATGATGAATTTGTAGATATTGATTCATTATTAGAAGAAAGTGACGACGCTGAACTTGAACATGAACCTTACACCGACGTTAATATGGATGTCGGTTTGAGTGAGTTTGATGCATTACTTGCCGGTGATAATCCGACGGATGTTGATGCTGAAAGTGGTGGCTACTCAGCTAAACTTGATTTAGCGCGTGCCTATATTGAAATTGATGATTTTGATTCTGCGCTTAAAGTCATTGAGGATGTCATTAACAAAGGTCCTGAAGAAGTTCAAGAGGAAGCACTTAGCTTAAAAGCTAAACTAAAATAAAATAATTAAAATGTTTATAAGAACCCGTATCTGGCTCAGCTAAATACGGGTTTTTTTATGTGTATTGGTTTGATTACGACAGGTCTCCTTTTATTGCATCGTTAGATAGCATAAAATGCCTCGTTCATTAGCACAGTAGGTAAAACGGTAATTATGCGAGTAGCACTTGGAGTTGAATACAACGGCGCACGTTACAGTGGTTGGCAGCGTCAATCACATGTAAATAGCGTACAGCAAGAAGTAGAAAAAGCGTTGTCGCGTATCTGTAATCATCCTGTTGAGGTTATATGTGCAGGGCGTACAGATGCTGGTGTGCACGGTACAGGCCAAGTAATACACTTTGAAACGCAAGCCGATCGCGATATGGTCGCATTTACACTAGGTATGAATACTTTAATGCCTAAAGATATTGCTATTCGCTTTGCCCAACCGGTTGCTGATGACTTTCATGCCCGTTTTAGTGCTACAGCTCGTCGTTATCGCTATGTTATTTATAACTCTCCCCTACGAGGAGCCGTATTAAACGAGGGTGTTACGCATTTTCATCATCATCTTGATGAAACAAAGATGCAAGAGGCGTGTCAATATTTAATAGGTAAACACGATTTTACCTCTTTTAGGGCTATACATTGCCAAGCGAATACACCGACAAGAACAATTCATCATCTGTCGGTACAGCGCCAAGGTACTTACGTTATTATTGATATTAAAGCGAATGCATTTTTACATCATATGGTACGTAATATCACAGGCAGCTTAATGGATGTTGGTTTACATAAACAACAACCTATATGGATAAAAGAGCTACTTGATTGTAAAGAACGCGCAAAGGCCAGTGCTACCGCTAAGGCCGCTGGTTTGTATTTAGTGGATGTTGACTACCCTGAGCAATTTAATATTCCTCAAACACCTTTAGGCCCTTTATTTTTGCCTGATATAGATGTGGTATAAGTACTTTTTATAAGCACTTTTAACTACTAAGACCAGTTTTTTATACCGCGTTAGTGTAATTCATGTTTTAATTGAAAAAATTTGTCTGCTAATTGCTATTAGTAGGCTCGCGACACAGAACAGTATTAAGAGAGTTGCAAATGAGTTGGCTAGAAAAAATCTTACCTAAAACGACAAAATCATCAGGTCGTAAAGAAATCCCAGAAGGTGTTTGGGCTAAGTGTACATCGTGTGATTCAATTTTATATAAAGCTGAATTAGAAAAGTCATTAAACGTATGTCCTAAGTGTGACCACCACATGCGTGTTAGTGGCCGTAAGCGCCTAGAGCATTTTTTAGATGAAGGTGATCGTCAAGAGCTTGGTACACAACATGAGCCTAAAGACATTCTTAAGTTTAAAGATTCTAAAAAGTACTCTGACCGTATCAGTGCAGCGCAAAAAGCAAGTGGTGAAAAAGATGCACTTGTAGCTATGAAAGGCCGATTAAAAGGTATTCCGGTAGCAGCGGTAGCATTTGAATTCTCATTTATGGGGGGGTCAATGGCTTCTGTTGTTGGCGCTCGCTTTGTTGATGCTGTTGATCAATGTTTAGAGCATAACATGCCGCTTATTTGTTTTTCTGCATCAGGCGGAGCACGTATGCAAGAAGCGCTTATGTCGCTTATGCAAATGGCTAAAACAAGCGCTGCACTTGCAAAAATGACTGAAAAAGGTCTTCCATTTATTTCAGTAATGACCGATCCAACAATGGGTGGTGTATCGGCATCACTTGCTATGCTGGGTGATATTAACGTTGCTGAACCTAAAGCGTTAATTGGTTTTGCAGGTCCTCGTGTTATTGAACAAACTGTTCGCGAAACATTACCAGAAGGTTTTCAGCGTAGTGAATTTTTGCTAGAACACGGTGCAATTGACATGATTATTGACCGCCGTGAAATGCGCGATACCCTTGCACGCATTTTAGCTAAATTTATGAACTTGCCTTCTACGGAACAAGAGCATAGAGTAGCGTAAATTTCAGCTTTACTGATTACACGCTATGACAAAATCAATTCCTAGCCAATCATCAAGCCTTGATGATTGGCTTTTTTATTTAGAAAGTGTTCACCCAGCTAACATTGCAATGGGGTTAGAACGAGTTACTAATGTTGCCAACAATATTGGCCTTTTAAACACCCCAAGTAAAATTATTCTTATTGCCGGTACAAACGGTAAGGGCACCACTGCACGTTGCTTAGAGTCGCTATTGCTAGCGCAGGGGTTTAGCGTGGGTACTTACGCATCTCCTCATTTAATTCGTTATAACGAGCGTGTACGAGTTAATGGCGAAGAACTGGCAGACCAATTCCATATAGATGCTTTTCACCAGCTTGAGCAAGGCCGTAAAGACACTCCTCTTACTTATTTTGAATACGGTACTTTGGGTGCGTTGGCAATTTTTAAACGCTGCAGCGTCGATTATGTATTACTAGAGGTGGGTCTAGGTGGGCGCTTTGATGCTACAAATATAGTAACTCCCTTTGCAAGCGTGATCACCACCATCGATTTAGATCATAAAGAGTACCTAGGTGATACACGAGAGTTAGTGGCTTATGATAAAGCCGGTATTTTTCGTGAAAATACGCCTGCTATTATAGGGGATTTAAATATTCCTCACACAATGACTGATTATGGCAAAGAAATTAATGCCAATATGACGTTGTCGGGCAGTGACTTTATTTTCAAAGAAAATGCTGAGAGCTTTAATTGGCAATATAAAGAACATAATCTTGAAATAGATAAGCCAGCAATACCATGTCAAAATGCAGCAACGGCGTTAACTGCACTAAGTGTTTTAAGCTTATTACCTAGTGAGCAAGTCATACGAAGTTGCCTCGCTAATTTAGTTGTAGAAGGGCGGTTTCAGCAGTTAAGTACTGAGCCTTTAGTCTTTACCGATGTAGCACATAACCCTGAGTCGGCACGTTATTTAGCCAATAAGTTATCAAGCTATAAAGATAAAGGCTTTAAAATTCATGCATTAGCCGCTATGCTTGCTGATAAAGATAAAGCAGGTGTACTTAAAGAAGTAAGTCACTTGGTCGATGAGTGGTCATTAGCTAGTTTAAGTGGCCCCCGAGGCGACACTGCAAGTAATTTACAAAATGCGCTGCAGGGTATATCTCATCATAATACTATCAATAGCTATGATAGTGTGGCACAGGCACTAAGTGTAATTTTACCAAAACAACAAAGTGATACTATGTTGATTGTATTTGGTTCATTTTTTACAGTGGCCGGCGCTATTAATTACTTTAAAAAATAGAGAGGATGTCGGTGAACTCAAGTTTTATTAATCGCTTAGTCGGAACAAGTATAGTAGTGATCGCAGCAATTGTGTTTATCCCTAATATACTCGATGGCGAAAAAGTGCATTATAAAGAAGGCTTTAAAGCGATTCCTGATAGCCCTGAGTTCAAAACAATCGATCTTCAAGAGTCAATTGATGAAAACATGGCTAATGCTGAACCACTAAAACAAGATGAAATTGAAGATATTCAAGCTGATGATGAAGCTTTTGAGCAGCAAAATGCTATGGATGAGAGTGACTACGCTGTAGAGAATAAAGTTGTTGAAGCGACTATTGAACCTAAAGCTACACCAATTACAAAAGCGCCTGTTCAAGCTAAACCAAAACCTATTGCGCCTCGTAAAAGTGATGAAAACCTAACAAGTATGGCTTACGTTATTCAATTAGGTAGTTTTTCACATGTTGCAAATGTAAAAGCATTACAGGCTAAATTAAAAATTGAAGGGTTTAAAACGTTTACTAAACCGATTAAAACCCCAAATGGGACGTTAACCAAGGTATTTGTTGGTCCTTCGCTTGATAAAAATGAATTACAAAAGCAGCTTCCCCAGCTGAAAGAGCTTACTAAATTGAATGGTAAAGTTACGCAATACGAAGTTACAAAATAATTATAAAGAGGCTTGTATCACAAGCCTTTTTTTATTTATTTATATTTGTTTTTATCATTATCTTTATCTCATAATACCCATTCTATAATGTTAATTTTTTGTATTGACTACAACCCAGTAATCTCCCGTTTAAACTTGCATACTAACGATGTTTGGGTATAGAATGCGCCCCAAATTAGCGACTAATTGGTTCTTATGATCTGGGTTGATTACGCCATTATTGGCATCATTGCATTGTCTACCATCATCGGTTTAATACGCGGCTTTGTAAAAGAAGCAATGTCATTAGCGGTATGGGCTGGCGCCTTTATCATCTCTAGCTTATTTTACCAATATTTAGCTTCCTTCCTAACAACCATTTCTGAACCCCTTTTAAGAAATGCTGCGGCCATAGCCATATTATTCTTTGCGACGCTACTGTTAGGCGGTTTACTAAACTATATTTTAGGTGAGCTTGTACATCGTACTGGTTTATCGGGTACCGACCGTGTTTTTGGCATAGTGTTTGGTGCTCTACGAGGCGTGTTGGTCGTGAGCGCGTTACTCTTCTTTCTTGATGCTTTTACTGGTGCACCCAATACGCACTGGTGGGGCAATTCTATTTTGATTCCAGAATTTGGCTTTGTAGTTGAATGGTTCTTTTCGTACCTAGAAAACAACTCGAGCTTTTTAAATTCAGTAAACCGTTAATCGGCGAGGATAAATTACATGTGTGGTATCGTTGGAATAGTCGGAACATCCCCTGTGAATCAGGCGATTTATGATGGCTTAACTGTTTTGCAGCACCGTGGTCAAGATGCCGCGGGTATCATTACCATTGAGAATAATACGTTTAGCTTACGCAAAGCAAATGGCCTTGTGAAAGATGCCTTTCACACCCGTCATATGAAACGACTACAAGGTACAATTGGCCTTGGCCATGTGCGTTATCCTACAGCAGGATCTTCAAGCTCATCTGAAGCACAACCTTTTTATGTTAACTCACCGTTTGGTATAGCGCTTGCCCATAATGGCAACCTTACTAATGCAGAAGCTTTAAAAGAGCAGTTATTCTCAGAAGCACGTCGTCACGTTAATACAACGTCAGACTCTGAAATTTTACTTAATATCATGGCACATGAATTAAGTAAGTCTGATAAGTTGCATTTAGACCCTGAAGATATTTTTACTGCGGTAACCGAAGTAAACAATAAAGTAAGCGGTGGCTATGCAACTATTGCTATGATTATCGGCCATGGCATTGTTGCTTTTCGCGACCCTAATGGTATTCGCCCACTTGTATTTGGTAAACGCGAAACCGAAAAAGGTACTGAGTACATGTTTGCCTCAGAAAGCGTTGCGTTGAAACCGGATGGTTTTGAGTTTGTACGTGATGTTGCACCTGGTGAAGCTATATATGTTACAGAAGAAGGTGAATTCCATTCACTTAGTTGTGCTGATAAGGCTTCTTACTCGCCGTGTATTTTTGAATTTGTTTATTTTGCTCGACCTGACTCAACAATAGACCGTATGTCTGTATACGCAACACGCGTAAACATGGGGACTAAACTAGGCGAAAAAATTGCACGCGAATGGGCAGACAAAGATATTGATGTAGTTATCCCAATTCCAGAAACTTCATGTGATGTAGCACTGGAAATTGCACGTGTACTTGATTTACCATATCGGCAAGGTTTTGTTAAAAACCGTTATATTGGTCGTACATTTATCATGCCCGGCCAAGAGATGCGTAAAAAATCAGTGCGTCAAAAGCTAAACGCAATTGATCGCGAATTTAAAGGTAAAAACGTATTATTGGTTGATGACTCAATTGTTCGTGGTACAACATCAGCACAAATTGTTGAAATGGCCCGAGAGTCTGGCGCTAAAAACGTTTACTTTGCATCAGCGGCACCTGAAATACGCTTCCCTAATGTGTACGGTATTGATATGCCTTCAGCCGCTGAGCTTATTGCTCACGGACGTGAAGTAGAAGATATTAATGCAAGCATAGGGTCTGACGGTTTAATCTTTCAATCGTTAAAAGATTTAATTGCTGCGGTTAGCCAAGAAAATCCTGAAATTACTAAGTTTGAAACCTCAGTATTTGATGGCCAATATATTACTGGCGATATTGATCAAAACTATTTAAATCGTATTGATAAGCTACGTAACGATTCAGCAAAAAGCACCCGCGAAAGTGCGATGTCTTCAGGTTTAGAGATACACAACCAAGACGAAAACGAAGCTGATTAATGGTTATTGATAAAAACTATTAAATATAAAAAAAGGAGCTAATTAGCTCCTTTTTTGCGAAGGAAAGAAAGGGAACATTTCTATCAAACACGACTTTTTATTAGGTAAACTTTATTAAGTAAACATAGGGCTAACAATCCCATTTGTCCAAAGCATCGCTGTTACAGCTAAAATAATAACCAGTAATATTAATCCACACGTTACTACCGAGCTGGCGTAAATAAAGCCACGCTCTTCGGGGATATGCATAAGTATAGGTACGCCGGTGTAGAGCAAATAGACCGAGTAAGTTAGTGCAATAATTCCAGCACAAACTACAAACCAAAGTACAGGCCAAAAAGCGGCGAGTGCCGACATAAACACTGGTGTTGCAGTATATGCTGCAAGTTCAAGTGTTTGTGTAAATGTAGGTTTAGAGCCAAATGTAACCGCCATCCAATGGGCTAAATACGCCAATGCAAAAACACCCGCTATTAAAGCAAAATACATTGCACCTGCAATTAGCAGTGCACTATCGTGCGTTAAAAATACGGGATTGCCTGCACCTATACTCCATCCTAAATAAACAGATGAGTAGTAGCCCATTATTGAAGGAAATAAAGCAATCAGTAAAATATGCGACAAACTATAGGTTAAACTTTCATGGCGATTATCTATTGTTTGCCATTCTTCAAGTGGGTGAGCATAAATGCCCCAGAGGTGATTTAGTATCATAGTACTTACTCCATAAAAGGAACGTATTATTGTTTTGGTTGGTTTATTTTTATACAGTCTATGTACAGTTATGGTTCACTTATTTTGCAAAGTCAAGTTAACTCGTTATTAACATTTAGACGCAGATAAGGGCTTTGATTTATCCCAAGCAAAATTTCGTGTTAAAATAACGGTCTATCAAATTTATTTAGTAATGAGCAGTCAACGTGCCACATAGCCAACTTTTAGAGCCGATTAATAACTTTTTATTGTGTACCACCCCAGAGCAATGGGTGGAGCAAGCAATTAAAAAAGAAAACTTATCAGTCATTTTAATAGATCACTTAATTTGTGAATTAAAAGCAGCTCAAAGTGCGATGTTTTTAATACGTAAATACGCGGTAGATAAAGAGGGTAGTGATGCATTACTCGAGTGGCTAAAGCCATTTGAAACGCTTATTTACAAGCGAGAAGGGAATTGGCGCGATCTGGCTGCTAAAAATAAGCTCACTAAATCAATAATTCCTAAATCGAGTTCTCCATACGGGCAAGGTCTAATCGATAAAATGGTTTTGCTGATAAAAGAAGAGCTGCATCACTTTTATCAAGTGCTCGAAATTATGGACGAGTACGGTGTTGAGTATCGAAGTATTACACCATGTCGTTACGCAAAAGGCATGCTCCGTCATGTTAAAACGTTCGAGCCCGATGCATTAGTCGATAAGCTAATAGTAGGCGCTTATATTGAGGCGCGTTCGTGTGAGCGTTTTGCAAAGCTTGCACCGCATGTTGATAAACGCTTAGGTGATTTTTATATTTCGTTGTTACGTTCAGAAGCGCGTCATTACCAAGATTATTTAACTTTAGCGCAAGAAATTGCTGATTTTGATATTACCGAACGCGTAAACTTTTTTGGTGAAAAAGAAAAAGAGTTAATTTCTACAACCGATACTGATTTTAAATTTCATAGCGGTATTCCTACTGTTTAAATACCCTCATTTTCTTTTAAAAAATTAATATACTCTGTTATTTTCTGATTGCTGAAATTATGTTTTTTCATAATTTTAGCAATGCGACCATTGTTAATTATTATATCAATTCCTCTATTAAATTTTTGTAAGTATTCTTTAGCCCTATAATTTGATTTAGAGACAACTACATATAGTTTATGAGAAGCAAGATCTGGCGATAAATACTCAATATTATCATCATCCAAATCTTCGGTTTTAGTGTTTTCAAGCCAATATTTTCCAACCTCTTTAGTACCCGCGACTAAATCAATACGCCCTTGTTGTAGTAAATATAAGCTTGTAGGAAGACTTTTAGTGGACGTTATTGCCAGATCCGTATTTCTAGCAAACTCTTGGCTTACAACGGCATTGTCTTCTATACCAATACTATAAGGAGTTAATGATTGAACTGTACCATCGAAATTAATAATACTTTCTTTTCGCTTAAAAACTCCTGAGTGAGCAACTGCAAGTGGACGGGAGTAGTAAAAAACTTCATTTCTTTTTAATGAATAAAAAGCACCTAAAATAGCTGTTTTTCTGTTTTTTTCTAATAGCTTTAAAGCGCGATTCCATGTCGTAAACTCGACTTCGCTATTAATACCTTGTGTTTTAAGTGCTGATTGGGCTATTTCATATAACCAACCATTATTGGGCAAGTTTTCGCTAAAATAGGGAGGGTAGTTTTCAGTAACAATTTGCCATGTTTGTTCGCTAAATACTTTTGTTGGAATGGCAATTACTACGATGAAAATTAACAGCTTAATCATTAAACCTCTCACTATTATTCAAATGTATAGATAAATAATAGTCAGAATTTTAAATTATGCGAAAGGCGTGCTAATTAATTCTTGTGATTGAGGGGTAACGACTAAATAAGAGCCTTGGGTGTACCAGTCACCTAGCACTGTGCGAGTAAGTGTTTGTTCATTAACTTTATACGTATGAACATTAGGGCGGTGAGTATGACCATGAATCATATTAGTAACGTTATGTTTAGCAAAGGTGGCAAGCACGGCTTCATCTACAACGTCTAAAATTTCGATAGGTTTATCAGCTTGGCGCAACTTACTTTTTTCACGGGCATTACGCGCTATTTTTTTACGATACCAAAGTGGCATTGCAAGCATTAGTTTTGGCCACCACCAACCACGGCTTTTTTTACGAAATTTTTGATACTCAGTATCTTGAGTGCACATTTCGTCGCCATGTAAAATAACGGTAGGCGTACCATATAAATCAATGACTGTTTGTTCATCGAGTAAAGTCATTGCGGCCATGTCTGCATATTGCTTGCGCATGATGAAATCACGATTGCCATGTATAAAATAAACAGGTGTCCCACCATCATTAACGGCGCTTAAATGCTTTGCTACATCGGCACTCAGCGCTGTAATGTAGTCATCTCCAACCCATACTTCAAAAAAATCACCCAAAATATAAAGTGCATCTACATCTTTATTTAGTATATGCGTATTTAAAAAGTCAAAAAATGCAGCGCTAATGTCGGGGCGGTTTTCGCTTAGGTGTAAATCTGCAATAAAGTAAGTTTGGCGAGTCATAGGTCAGTCTTTTCGATATAAATAAAGCGGGCGTATACACATTGCGTAAATGCCCGCTGATACTCCACATTACGTGGGTAAACTTACTATTAGCTAACAGTAACGCTTTCGATGATCACATCTTCAAGAGGCACGTCTTGGTGAAAACCAGTACTACCTGTTGCTACGCCTTTTATTTTATTTACTACGTCCATGCCTTCTACTACTTCAGCAAAAACACAGTAACCCCAGCCTTGCGATGTTTCGCTACTGTGGTTTAAAAAGTCGTTGTTGTTCACGTTAATGAAAAACTGTGCAGTTGCTGAATGAGGATCAGGCGTACGCGCCATTGCTAAAGTACCTATCTTGTTAGATAGGCCATTATTAGCTTCATTTTTAATTGGGTCGTTAACTTCTTTTTGTTCCATACCTGGTACAAAACCACCGCCTTGAACCATAAAACCATCGATTACACGATGAAAGATAGTGCCGTTGAAAAAATCAGCATTTGCATACTCTAAAAAGTTTTTAACAGTGTTTGGAGCTTCTTGCTCAAACATTTTAATGGTGATGTCACCAAAATTGGTGTGTAGAACAACCATGTGTTTTCCTATATCTGGTTTAAATATTGGCGCTATTTTATCGTAGTTGGCTAAGATTAACAAAGTAGATGTTTGGTTTGTTATAAAGCGCTAGAGCAGGGGCTTTTCAAGTGGTAACATAACTGTTCAAGTAAATAGTCAAGGACTCAAAGTAAATGGTAAATATATACAACACACTCACGCGACAAAAAGAGCAATTTAAACCTATGGTCGAAGGCAAAATCGACATGTATGTGTGTGGTATCACCATTTATGATTACTGCCATATTGGACACGCTCGTACTTTTGTTGGTTTTGACGTTATTGTGCGCTATTTACGTCATATTGGTTACGATTTAAAATATGTACGTAACATTACAGATATCGACGATAAAATAATTAAACGCGCAAATGAAAATGGTGAGTCAATAAACGATTTAACTGTGCGCATGACTAAAGCGATGCATGAAGATTTTGATAGCCTAAATATGCTACGCCCAGATATTGAACCAACAGTTACAAGCCATATGGATGAAATTATCGTTATGGTTAAGCGCTTGATTGAAAAGGGCCATGCCTATGTTGCAGCTGATGGCGATGTATTGTTTGATGTATCAACGTTTGAGCAATACGGTGCGCTTTCTCAGCAAGATTTAACTATGCTGCAATCGGGCTCTCGCGTTGAAGTAGCGCAAGATAAAGACGATCCACTTGATTTTGTGTTATGGAAAAAAGCCAAAGCAGGTGAGCCATCATGGTCATCACCGTGGGGTGAAGGGCGTCCTGGTTGGCATATTGAATGTTCGGCAATGAGCTCAAAACACTTAGGTGAGCATTTTGATATTCACGGTGGGGGGTCTGATTTACAGTTTCCACATCATGAAAACGAAATTGCCCAGTCGTGCTGTGCAAACAACGGCAAGTATGTAAATACATGGATACATACTGGCATGGTGCAAGTAAATAAAGAAAAAATGTCTAAGTCGTTAGATAACTTTTTTACTGTGCGTGAAGTTTTAAAAGCATACGATGCCGAATCTGTTCGTTACTTTTTAATTTCAGGGCATTACCGCAGCCAATTAAATTACTCGCAAGAGAATTTAGACCAAGCGCGCTCATCACTTGAACGCATTTATACAGCGCTTCGTGATGTCGTACCGGTAGAATGCGATTTAGAAGGCAATGAGTTTGTTGCTAAATTTAGAAAAGCAATGAATGATGACTTTAATACACCAGAAGCACTACCTGTGTTGTTCGAACTTGCTAAAGAATTAAACCGCGTAAAAGAAAGTGACGCAGGTCAAGCTGGCAAGTTAGCGTTTATACTGCGTAGCCTTGGTGAAGTGTTAGGCGTTGCTCAACAAGCACCGGAAGCTTTTTTACAAGGTGGGCAAGATGACGACGAAGTTGCGACAATTGAAGCATTAATTGTAAAACGTAATGAAGCACGTGCTAGTAAGGACTGGGCTGCTGCTGATGAAGCTCGCGATGCACTTAATGCATTAGGTGTAATACTTGAAGATTCAGCTGGTAAAACAACGTGGCGTAAAGCGTAAGCGTTTAAAGTAATTCAGGTCAAACTAAAAAAGGGTTGCCAAACGGCAACCCTTTTTTGATTTTTTAACAGCTTAGCTGTGATACTTTTCACACGCTTCAAGTGTGTTTTCAATTAAGCTTGCGACAGTCATCGGGCCAACGCCACCTGGTACAGGTGTAATAAAATGCGCTTTTTGTTCGGCCACACTGTATTGAACATCACCGACTAATTTACCCGTATCTAAGCGGTTAATGCCCACATCGATAACAATAGCGCCTTCTTTTATCCAATCTCCCGGTATAAATTCAGGTTTACCGACAGCCACAACTAATAAGTCAGCGCGGCGAACATGTGTTTCTAAGTCTTGAGTAAACTTATGACACACAGTGGTAGTACAACCTGCTAATAAAAGCTCTAACGACATTGGACGACCAACAATATTTGACGCGCCAACGACAACTGCATGCATCCCTTTATAACGTACACCCGTTGAATCAAGTAATGTAATAATACCTTTAGGCGTACATGGGCGAAGGGCAGGCATACGCTGTGCTAATCGACCAATGTTATATGGATGAAATCCATCAACATCTTTATGTGGGGTAATACGTTCTAAAATCTTTTCAGCATCAAGGCCTTTTGGCAGTGGTAACTGCACTAAAATCCCATCAACTTCGGCATCATTATTTAGCTCGTCAATTAAATCTAAAAGAGTTTGCTCTTGTGTGTCTGCTGGTAAATCAAATGATTTAGAGATAAAGCCAACTTCTTCACAGGCTTTACGTTTTGAACCAACATAAACTTGGCTTGCTGGATCAAGTCCAACGAGCACTACTGCAAGTCCTGGTGCACGTAAACCATTTGCTACACGTTCACTTACGCGTTCTGCTACAGCGCTACGTACTTGTTTTGCGATTGCCTTACCATCAATGATGTTTGCCGTCATGGGTGACCTTTAATTGGGGTTAATTAACTAGATACCGATACTCTAAAAACGAGTGCATAATAAAATAGGGGTAAAAATGCTAATAAAGAAAACATACTCTTTATATAACTCGTTTTATAATGTGCCTACTATTTTCGCAGAAAAGCATAGCAGCGCCAAGTTGCTTTTAATGTATATAACATTTGAGTTGTTAAATAGTTTAAATTTCAGCCTACTATTGTAATATTTAACCATTGTGCACTAAAAATGAGCACTTGATTGGTTTTATTAAAAAAACGTTTGACCTAACCCCGTCAAATCACTATTATGCACCCCGTTGTCAACGAGGTCACTCGCTAACAATAATAAGTTTCGGCGATTAGCGCAGTTTGGTAGCGCACTTGGTTTGGGTCCAAGGGGTCGCAGGTTCAAATCCTGCATCGCCGACCATTTTTATAATTTATTATAATCGAATAGCTTATTGGTAAACTATGAAGTTTTCGATGCGCCCATAGCTCAGCTGGATAGAGCAACGCCCTTCTAAGGCGTGGGTCGAAGGTTCGAATCCTTCTGGGTGCACCATTTGAAAACATGTAAATATAGCGGTGATTGTAGCTCAGTTGGTAGAGCCCCGGATTGTGATTCCGGTTGTCGTGGGTTCGAGCCCCATCAGTCACCCCATTTACAACGAATATCGGCGATTAGCGCAGTTTGGTAGCGCACTTGGTTTGGGTCCAAGGGGTCGCAGGTTCAAATCCTGCATCGCCGACCATTTTCTTAAAATGGTCTTATACTCTCAGTTTAAGTGTTCAGTATGAAAAAAGAAGTTAACTCTTCAATGTCGGCGATTAGCGCAGTTTGGTAGCGCACTTGGTTTGGGTCCAAGGGGTCGCAGGTTCAAATCCTGCATCGCCGACCATTTTCTTATCTAGTAAGAATAATAAATAAACTCCTCTAAGTTATAAATCTAAATTCGTTAGCCTTTAATTCTATTAAATAATTTGTATTTTATTCTATTCAATGCTCAGTTAGCCTGTTTTTTATTCAGTTAGTCTCTATAGTCCCTTATCTAGTCCAAATAATTGCCCCCTATACTCGACTATCATAAATATTAGGTTATAATGCCGCGTCTATTGTTTAACATAGTGCCCGAAGGGCAAAGCAGCAATGGTATCTCATGGTAGCGACGGATGCTTTTAAGTGTGAAAAACCGCTTAAACTTTATCAAGACTCATGCAGATCACTTTGTTTGTAAAGGAAGGCGAACAGTCGCCAAAATTGAATATTGAGGTAAATCATGCAAGTTTCTGTTGAGACGACCCAAGGCCTTGAGCGCCGTATAACTATCACCGTTCCTTCAGAGAACGTTGAGACCGAAGTAAAAAAACGCCTACAACAACTGTCAAAAACACAGCGTATAGATGGTTTCCGTGCTGGTAAAGTTCCAGTATCTGTAATTAACAAGCGTTTTGGCCCTGCAGTTCGTCAAGAAGTTGCTGGCGAAGTAATGCAACGTAATTTTTACGAAGCAATCGTTTCTGAAAAAATCAATCCAGCTGGCGCGCCTACATTCGCACCTAAATCACTTGAAGCAGGTAAAGATTTAGAGTTCTCAGCAACGTTTGAAGTTTACCCTGAAGTTGAAGTTCAAGGTTTAGATAAAATTACTGTTGAGAAACCAGCGGTAACAGTAACTGACGAAGATTTAGCTAACATGCTAGAAACACTTCGTAAGCAACACGCTGAGTGGGCTGATGTTGATACAGCTGCTGGCGAAAACGACCGTGTAACAGTTGATTTCGTAGGTACTATCGACGGTGAAGTATTTGAAGGCGGCAAAGCTGAAGACTTCCCATTAGAACTTGGCCAAGGTCGTATGATCCCAGGTTTTGAAGATAACATCGTAGGTAAAAAAGCAGGCGAAGAAGTAGTTGCTGATGTAACTTTCCCTGATGATTACCACGCTGAAAACTTAAAAGGTAAAGCGGCTCAATTCACTATCACAGTGAAAAAAGTTGAAGCGCAAGAATTACCAGAATTAAGCGAAGAGTTTGCAACTAAATTCGGTGTTACCGAAGGCGGCGTAGACGCGCTTAAAGAAGAAGTTAAAAAGAACATGACACGTGAGCTAGACCAAGCGGTTAAAGCAAGCGTTAAAGACCAAGCAATCAAAGGTCTTTTAGCTAACAACGAAATCGAAGTGCCTAAAGCACTAGTTGATCAAGAAGTTGATGCTCTACGTCAGCAAGCAGCTCAACGTTTTGGCGGCGACGCTCAAAACATGCCAGAGCTTCCTGCTGAATTGTTCCACGAGCAAGCTGTAACACGTGTTAAAACTGGCCTTTTATTAGGTGAAGTGATTAAAGCTAACGAGATTAAAGTTGATGACGCTAAAGTTGAAGCATTAATTGCAACGGTAGCTTCTGCATACGAAGATCCAACTGAAGTAGTAGAATACTACAAAGGTAATGATCAACTTATGCAGCAAATGCGTAATGTAGCAATGGAAGAGCAAGCTGTTGAAGCTATTTTAGCTAAAGCAGTTGTTACTGATGTTGAAAAAGCATTTGATGACATCATGAATCCACAGCAAGGTGCTTAATAAGTCATTGACTTAAGCTCTCGCTAACGATTAAATGGCTCGTGCTACTCTGTTTATACAGCGTGCCCGGGCCATTTTAGTTTTTGGCTCTAAATTTGCGAAAAACGATAACTATGCTTCCTTATAATAAGGATAAGTATAAGCGCATAAGGAATTAAATAAGTATGAATACTGGTATTACAGATCCCCTAAATGCATTGGTCCCAATGGTTGTTGAACAAACACCAAAAGGCGAGCGCTCGTATGATATTTATTCGAGATTATTAAAAGAGCGTATTATCTTTTTAACAGGTCAAGTTGAAGACAACATGGCAAATCTGATCTTAGCGCAAATGCTATTTTTAGAATCAGAGAACCCTGATAAAGATATCTTTTTATATATCAACTCACCAGGTGGTTCAGTAACTGCGGGTATGGCTATTTACGACACAATGAACTTCATCAAACCAGATGTAAGTACAATATGTGTAGGTCAAGCTGCAAGCATGGGTGCTTTTTTGCTTACTGCTGGTGCTAAAGGTAAGCGTTTTTGCCTACCAAACTCACGTGTGATGATTCACCAACCATTAGGTGGTTTCCAAGGTCAAGCATCTGACTTTGAAATACACGCTAAAGAAATTCTGTCTATTAAAGATAAGCTTAACCGCTTAATGGCTGAGCATACAGGCCAACCATTGGATATTATCTCTAAAGACACAGATCGTGATAACTTCATGAGTGCTTCGCAAGCTGTAGATTACGGTTTGGTAGACTCTGTGTTTACAAATCGCGACAAAAAGTAAGCGCTTGGTAAGCAGGACTACCTGTTTGCCACTTTGAGTTACTATGCGAAAACCAATAAATTTTGGTATAGTTAAAGCGTATTGAAATAGCCGCCAATAGTTTTGGTGGC
The DNA here is from genome assembly GCF_014077565.1 of Pseudoalteromonas sp. 5Ae-yellow. NCBI lineage: Bacteria > Pseudomonadati > Pseudomonadota > Gammaproteobacteria > Alteromonadales > Pseudoalteromonadaceae > Pseudoalteromonas > Pseudoalteromonas sp. 5Ae-yellow. Next base: position 6,614 of record NZ_JACGWD010000070.1, on the reverse strand, counting down.
CAACGTAATAAAATGAGGTAGCTGAATGTCTGACACTCCTACAGACGGCGACAAAAGTAATAAATTGTTATACTGCTCTTTTTGTGGCAAAAGCCAACATGAAGTGCGTAAATTAATTGCAGGCCCTTCAGTATACGTTTGTGATGAATGTGTAGAGTTGTGTAACGATATTATCAGGGAAGAGATCAAAGACATTGCTCCTAAGCATGATACGTCTGACAAACTACCTGTACCAAAAGAAATTCGTAAACACTTAGACGATTATGTTATTGGTCAAGATCATGCTAAAAAAGTATTGTCTGTTGCCGTTTATAACCATTATAAACGCCTACGTAACCAATCGACTAAGCAAGACATTGAATTAAGTAAAAGTAATATTTTGCTTATCGGCCCAACAGGTAGTGGTAAAACATTACTTGCAGAAACATTAGCGCGCCTACTTGACGTGCCGTTTACTATGGCCGATGCCACTACATTAACCGAAGCAGGTTATGTAGGTGAAGATGTTGAAAACATCATTCAAAAGCTTTTACAAAAGTGCGATTACGATGTTGAAAAAGCACAGCGCGGTATTGTCTACATCGATGAAATTGACAAGATTTCTCGTAAATCAGATAATCCTTCCATTACGCGTGATGTATCAGGCGAGGGCGTTCAACAGGCGCTACTTAAACTGATTGAAGGCACCGTTGCTTCTGTTCCACCGCAAGGTGGTCGTAAACATCCACAGCAAGAGTTTTTACAAGTAGATACATCTAAAATCTTGTTTATTTGTGGTGGTGCATTTTCAGGCCTAGATAAAGTAATTGAGCAACGTAGCCATAAAAACACCGGTATCGGTTTTGGCGTTAGCGTGAAAGAGTCTGCGGCGAGTCGTTCTTTAAGTGAAACATTTAAAGATGTAGAGCCAGAAGATTTAGTCAAATATGGCTTAATTCCTGAGTTCATAGGCCGTTTGCCGGTAGTGGCTACGTTAACAGAACTTGATGAAGCAGCTCTTGTACAAATATTGAGTGAACCTAAAAACGCGATTACTAAACAGTTTTCAGTATTGTTTGGTATGGAAGACGTTGAACTTGAGTTTCGCGATGATGCCTTAGCTGCAATTGCCCACAAAGCAATGGAGCGTAAAACAGGCGCACGTGGTCTTCGTTCAATTGTTGAAGGTGTACTACTTGATACTATGTACGAACTTCCTTCAATGGATGATGTAAGCAAAGTGGTTATTGATGAAACCGTTATTAAAGGTGAGTCAGATCCAATCTTGATTTATGAAAATAATAAACAAGATAAAGCTGCATCAGAATAGTTTTTAAGCTATTTGAATGGAAAAAGGAGCCTTAGGCTCCTTTTTTTATAATTAATTTAATCGAGTTAGGGAAAATTGTTGAACTTTAATTAGGTTATCCCCATATACTTGAGTAATCTTTAAAATAAATGAAGTGCGAAGAGAAACTATAATGACGCTTGAGAGAACCGACCGAGTCGAAATCCCAGTCCTTGCACTGCGCGATGTTGTGGTATACCCGCACATGGTGATCCCGCTTTTTGTTGGCCGTGAAAAATCAATAAAATGCCTAGAAGCGGCAATGGACAAAGACAAACAAATTTTCTTGGTTGCACAAAAAGATGCAACTGTAGATGAACCAGAGCAAGATGATATTTATCGTATCGGTACTATTGCCACTGTACTTCAGTTATTAAAATTACCAGACGGTACAGTTAAAGTTTTAGTCGAAGGTACACAGCGCGCACAAATTGAAGAATTTGTAGATAACGATGACTTTTTTGTCGCTAATGCTCAATTTATTGAATCTGATTCTGTAGATGAACAAGAGCAAGATATTTTTATCCGAAGCGCAATTAGCCAGTTTGAAGGCTATGTAAAGCTAAATAAAAAAATTCCACCTGAAGTACTAACTTCGGTTTCAGGTATTGATGAGCCAGCACGCCTTGCCGACACAATGGCAGCGCATATGCCGCTTAAAGTACCTGAAAAACAAAAAGTGCTCGAAATTTCAAGTGTCACAGAACGTCTTGAATATTTAATGGCACTAATGGAAGGCGAAATAGACTTATTGCAAGTTGAGAAGAAAATTCGTACCCGCGTTAAAAAGCAGATGGAAAAATCTCAGCGCGAGTATTACCTCAATGAGCAAATGAAAGCCATTCAAAAAGAATTGGGTGAGCTTGATGATGTGCCTGATGAATTTGAAGCGCTTAAAAAGCGTATTGAAGATTCTGGCATGCCTGATGAAGCTAAAGAAAAGGCAACTACAGAGCTCAATAAGCTTAAAATGATGTCGCCAATGTCTGCAGAAGCGACTGTAGTGCGTTCATACATAGATACATTAATTAATGTGCCATGGAAAAAACGCTCTAAAGTGAAAAAAGATTTAGCGGGCGCGCAAAAAATTCTTGATAGCGATCACCATGGCTTAGATAAAGTAAAAGAACGCATTATCGAGTACCTCGCGGTACAACAGCGTACTAATAAGCTTAAAGGGCCAATTTTATGTTTAGTTGGGCCACCAGGTGTTGGTAAAACATCGCTAGGGCAATCTATCGCGCGTTCAACTGGTCGTAAGTATGTGCGTATGGCATTAGGCGGCGTACGTGATGAAGCTGAAATTCGTGGTCATCGCCGTACATATATCGGTTCAATGCCAGGTAAGTTAATCCAAAACATGACAAAAGTGGGCGTTAAAAATCCATTATTCTTGTTAGATGAAATTGATAAAATGTCAGCTGACATGCGTGGAGACCCAGCATCAGCTCTATTAGAAGTGCTTGATCCTGAGCAAAACAGCCATTTTGCTGATCATTATCTTGAAGTAGATTACGATTTATCTGATGTTATGTTTGTAGCAACATCAAACAGCTTTAACATTCCTGGCCCATTACTGGATCGTATGGAAGTTATTCGCTTATCGGGTTACACCGAAGATGAAAAGCTAAACATTGCAAAAGAGCACTTAATTACTAAACAAGTAAAACGTAACGGCTTAAAAGAGTCTGAAATTGAAATAGAGGATAGTGCAATTATTGGCATTATTCGTTACTACACACGTGAAGCGGGTGTACGTAACCTCGAGCGCGAAATTTCAAAACTATGTCGTAAAGCAGTTAAAAATATCTTACTTGAAAAAGACACTAAAACAGTGACTATCAATCAAGATAACCTAGAAGACTTTTTAGGTGTGCAACGCTTTGATTATGGTAAAGCTGAAGACGGTGACCGTATTGGTCAAGTTACAGGCTTAGCATGGACAGAAGTTGGCGGTGATTTGCTAACAATCGAATGTGCGGCTGTACCAGGTAAAGGCAAGTTAACTTATACCGGTTCACTGGGCGATGTAATGCAAGAGTCGATTCAAGCGGCTATGACGGTAGTACGTAATCGTGCAGATACATTCCGCATAAATAACGACTTTTACGAAAAGCGTGATATTCACGTACACGTACCTGAAGGTGCAACACCAAAAGATGGCCCAAGTGCGGGTGCAGCAATGGTAACAGGTCTTGTATCTAGCTTAACGGGTAACCCTGTACGAGCAGATGTTGCAATGACCGGTGAAATTACGCTACGTGGTGAAGTACTTCCTATTGGTGGCTTAAAAGAGAAATTATTAGCAGCTCATCGTGGTGGAATTAAAACAGTCATCATTCCAAAAATTAACGAACGTGACTTAAAAGAGATCCCAGAGAACGTGCTGGCAGGTCTTGATATTCATCCAGTTACTTGGATTGACGAGGTGTTAAAGCTTGCTTTAGTGCATCCTGTTGAGAGTTTTTCGGTCGAAACACCTAAAAACCAAGAAAAAAGCTAAAAAAAGTGCTTTTTAGGGCTTTTCAAATCTAAACGGTATGATAAGTTAAGCACTGGTTTTCAAGCCTAGCCCTTATGGGGCGTAGGCTTAAGAAAAATATAATCATGTGAGCATTAAAAGTTTGCTCTAAAATTTTCAAAAAAGTGATGTTAGTTTAAAAAACCATCGCTCTTGATAATAACAATGAAAGAGGATGATATTGTGAATAAATCTCAATTAATCGATCAAATCGCAGCTGATGCTGACATTTCTAAAGCGGCTGCAGGTCGTGCACTAGATTCATTCATCGAATCTGTATCTGGCGCGCTAAAAGAAGGCGACTCAGTTGCACTTGTTGGTTTCGGTACTTTCTCAGTACGTGACCGTGCTGCACGTTCAGGCCGTAACCCGCAAACTGGTGAAACAATCCAAATTGCTGCTGCAACTATTCCTGCTTTTAAAGCCGGTAAAGCGCTTAAAGACGCAGTAAACTAATCACTGTTTTAAACACATTAGTTATGGCGAGTGTAAAGTTACTGATTCACCACAACAGATGAATTAAGTAACTTTACCGCCAGTTACTTCAAGTGAAAAAGCGTATCTGGTAAGATACGCTTTTTTTACATGTGACAAGGTAAAATACCTTGATCAAAAAGAGATAAACAAATGCTTGAGAAAATCAGAGAAGGTTCGCAAGGACCTGTAGCCAAAATAATTTTAGGCGCGGTGATTTTATCTTTTGCCTTAGCAGGGATCGGTAGTTACTTAGGTCAAACCACAGAACAACCCGTTGCTGAAGTAAATGGAATTAAAATTAGTCAAACCGATTTTAACCGTGCTTACCAAAATGAACGAAGCCGTTTAGAGCAACAATTTGGTGAATACTTTACACAAATTGCCGCTGATCCAAATTACATGGCGCAAATTCGCCAAGGTGTAGTTGACCGCTTAGTACAACAAGAATTGCAATCACAGCTAGCGGCTGATTTAGGCCTTCGCGTAAGCGACGAAAGTGTACGTAAAACAATTTTAGAACTACCGTACTTTCAAATTGGTGAAAAGTTTAATAACGATCGTTACTTACAAGTAATTCGTCAAATGAACTTTCAACCAGATGCTTTTCGTGAATACTTACGTAAAGATATGACACGTAGTCAGGTAGTATCTGCTGTTGCAGGTACAGACTTTGCACTAGAGAGCGAGCTTAAAAGCGCAATCGCTCTGCAGCAGCAAACTCGAAGCATTGATTACTTAGTTATTAATAAAGAAGCACTTGCCGCGAACGTAGAAGTATCAGAGCAAGAAGTGTCTGATTACTACGAGCTAAACGCATCACAATTTTTATCTCCAGAGCTTATCTCAGTAAGTTATATTGAGCTTAAAGCATCAGATATTAATGTTGAATCGGTAACCGAGGATGACGTTAAAGCGTATTACGAGCAAAATAAAGCACAATACGTTGAGCCAGAAAAGCGTCGCGTATCACATATCTTAATTGATAACAGTGAAGACAATGACGCAGCAAAAGAAAAAGCCAATGCACTTCATGCACAACTAGAACAAGGTGCAGACTTTGCTGAGTTAGCAGAATCATCATCTGACGATATCGTTAGTGGCGAAATGGGCGGCGATCTTGAATGGATAGAACGTGACGTAATGGACCCTGCATTTGAAGACGCGACTTTCGCACTTCAAAACAAAGGTGACATTTCTGAGGTTGTTGCTTCTGAGTTTGGTTATCACATAATTAAACTTACAGACATTCAACCACAACAAGTTAAAGCGTATGACGATGTTAAAGCTGACTTACGTGCTGAACTAGAACAAGCTGAAAAAGTAGATGCATTTTACGAAAAGCAAACTGAAATGGGTGCACTTGCATTTGAAATTTCAGACCGCTTAGACGATGCTGCAGAAGTTGCTGAAGTGGAAGTTAAATCTACGCCTCTTTTAGCACTTAATGCTCTTCCGGAGCCGTTAAACAGCCCTGCAGTTGTAACAGCACTAACATCAGTTGATTTACTTGAAGATAAAGTAAACTCTGAAGTTATTGAGCTTGGTGAGGAGCATGCAATTATTGTTCGTATTAACGAGCATAAAGCTGCTGCTACTAAACCGCTGGATGAAGTAAGCGAGCAAATTAAAGCGCGTTTAGTTAATGAAAAATCATCAGAGCTTGCTAATGAAAAAGCGCGTAGCTTATTTGCAGAAGTACAAGCAGGTAAGAGCTTAAATGATGTAGCGAGCGAGCAAAGCTTAACTGTTCGTCAAGAAGCGCAGTTAACACGTCAAAGCTATACTGTTTCACCTGCTATTGTGACTCAAGCATTCAAAATGGCTCACCCAGCAGACTCTGCGATAGTTGAGCTTGTTAATTTAAATAATGGTGATGCAGCAATTGTTGCGCTTAAGTCGGTAACAGATGCACAAGTTGCAGCTAATATTGATCCTCAAGCAAAACAAAGCATTACTATGGCGCAAGCTAATAAAAACTACATGGTGTTTATTGAAGCGCTGAAAGCAAATGCTGAACTTAACTTACCAACGGCTACACAAACTGTTGAATAATTAATTTTAGCTCATAAAGAAAGGCGCTTTTAAAGCTGTCTCTTATACACAAATCCCTGCTAAGAAATTAGCGGGGATTTTTTTGAACTAAATCTCAATGTCATGATCAGATCTTGTTTGAGGGCACATTATGATTAACGAACATACTCATTGGGCAAAACAACAATTCGGTAAATCGGACTTAGGTGATCCAAGAAGAACAGCGCGTCTGGTAAAGTTAGCATCAACGCTTGCAAA
>NZ_JACGWD010000021.1:0-54539 GCF_014077565.1 Pseudoalteromonas sp. 5Ae-yellow | reverse complement strand
GTAAAAGAAATGGTCGAGTTGGCGTAAAAGCACTCTGGAAGGGGTGGTTGAAATTAGCAGAAATGGTCGAATCTGCCGAATTGTTAATATCAATTCAGCAGACAGAAAAGTTGTGATCAAGAGACAGGGCTACAGCGCCATAGGTGGAGTGTAACTTGGCATAAAATTGAAGTGTATAATGGCATAAAGTTACCAAATATAGGCTTTATGAGGTCAACCCCATAAAAATACTGCTAAGTTTAGTTGGCTGCTATGTGCCATGAGCGGTCATTGATAGCGCTTACCTAACAGGCGCAAAATAGCTGGCTAAACTTAGCAATGAAGGAGCGCAGCCTTCTGTTTTGCGTCCCTTGGTTTAGGCACTTGTTATAAACCTTAGTGCTCTACACCTACCCGCAGTTTTGCAATTTCGAAAGAAAGTACAAAACCAAATGTGGCAAGAAGACCTAAACACTTTCCTCTGTCATCTTCACAGTCTTTAAACTTGTCATGCATGTCAGGTCGTCGTTTTTTTACGTACAATTCAGTTTGTATTAGTTCTCGATACTCAAATCTGGGTTTAGTGACATCGTGAGCCAATGAATTTCTTAACTTCTTTATCTCATTCAAAGGCTGGATTAACTTCCGATAATCTTCAAGATCCTCACCCTCTTCAGGTCTGTAGACTTTTAAAAAATCCTTAAAAACATCTATTTTAGAACCCAACATCTTATTTTCGATATCGTCATCAATGACTCTGAGGAGATTGACCAACTTATGCTCAATTAGCAGCACAATAGTAAAAAACATACCAACCAGTTCATAATCTTCTTTTTTTCGCTCTCTCGCCCATTTATTCCCTTCAACCATGAGCTCTTTTAATTTTTCACCAATATCAATTGGTTCGTCTGATTGAATATAACGAATTGGTTTGTATTCTTTTTTCTTTTTACGTTTGTAATAACCAAACATGTTTAAAAGCTTTTCCACGATTCCTCCAAAGGCAACGCAGTTGTAACAGCCAACAGTTTTTTGTCCGCGTTTACGACTTTATTATGCATTTTTTAAGCTAGAAATTGCCATCTTGATCGGTTCTAATCTTATTTGATGCATCTCAGCTATAACTTTTCTTTTATCTGTTTTAACGATAACGAAACCCTCTTTAGAATCATCAGCATATAGTTGAAAGAAATAAGGCAACTCTTTTATGAGTAAGTATGCCTTTATTACTGCTGATACCTGGTCGTCATTTAGCAAACCGACCTGATTTAATAAGGTATCATAAACATCAGTAAAAAGAGTTTTTGGAATATGAGCATTAGAATTTATCGGCTGGCTCAATTGTTCAATTCGTGTCTCAAATGATGATTGGTTTATTTCCAATTCAGAGAGAATAGCAATCCTTACGCTGTCTATTTTCGAATTAAGCTCACGTTTATGCTGTTGCCTTGAAAAAAAACCATTTGCCAAGATTGTCACAACAACCCCTGAAAAACCTAAGAATCCAGCAATTAAAATTTGATATTTTTGTAATAAATCACACATGCAAACTCGACTTTAATCCATAACATTTTAGTATTTATGCGACACGCAGTTTGTGTTGCATAATCGCTTGTTGGACTGAGGCGCTACCTGCTCGGTGTGTCAGAGTTGGTGTTATTTATGCTATGGGAATTTGCTTTTTATGACCTAAGCGATATCAAGCCAGCTTTACTGGCGTGTCTATCGTATCTAAGCTATCCCTGCGTTACTCAGCGTTTATTATCCACCTATTAAACCTAATGTTTCGCCGTTAAGCAATGATCTTTTTCTCACGCACAATCGCGACTAGCCTGAGTAGTTAAGCAGGTTAACTCATTGATTTAATGCAGCAAGCAAGGCTGCTAACTCGTTCGCGCTATTTTATTTGTCGCCACATCTAAATTCATCACACCAACTAAACCGCGAGATGCCATTCAACAGTGAGGGCTATGGATAAATCAAAGATGATGTAATGCTTAATCGCTTTTGACTGGCCGGTTATCGCTCAAATAAGACTCTGAAAAATTGCTCATATAGCTATCTAGGTTAACAACGCTATCAAAAAACAGAAGTATATTTCCGATAACTACCTTCAAAGCCCTAGAAACGGAAGTTTACTTCCGGAATATGGCAATATAGGCTTGAAATCGGAAGTCTACTTCCGTTTTGTACTTTAAGATTATAAGCCGGTGTCTAGTGAAAGCTGGGGAATCCAAACTCGTTTCTGCCCCATTACGAGTTAACTCAAATACTCTAAAGATCTGCTTTGAGAGATAGCCAGACATTAAGGTTAGCTTAAAATAAGAGTTAAGTGATTTCCAAATTATGTTTTTCGCGCATATATTAAATAAAATGAACGTCGATAGAATTTTCTTTTTTCTGAATATCTTTAGTACCAATAAAAAATTTATAGTTGGCAACGAATTACGTTATTTGTTAAAAGTAGATTTATTAAATACATGAATGTGATATCAGCAGAAAGATGTGCGCGTCGCGCACTATAAAATTGGTTAGCGCAAAAAAGAGTAGAATTAAAAGCAAGTTCAAATAGTTAGCGAAAGTCTATGATGTCAATATCCAGTATTTTGCGCAATTCACTACAAGCAGTTGTGAACGTCTATATAACTGGTTAGCATTTCATTTTGTGTTTCAAGGGAGAACAATATGTGTTCAGTGAGGATGCAGTGAGTGCCTGCAAGTAAACAATTCAAGCCTAAATTGGTAACGGATATGCCTCAGGCATATATCGACAAGTATGTTCCTAGCGACGGATATCCAATCACTCAAAATAACAAAGAAAAAATAATTTGGGTGTGCCAATGCTGTAATAGCCCATTTAGTTGCAGCTTTGATAATTTAACCAATATTCCTGACCCTGTTTCTCCCCCTGAGCGATGCCCAGTTTGTCGTATTGCTCAACGGCTCTGTGCGCGCTTCGTTCAATCTCAGCATGCGACTAATTGGGAGATATTGAGTCATGAGGAGGACGGTACTAACGAACCTGATGCAAAGGGTCGCGCTCCGATTTATCTTTTTCGGCATTTAGCCTGTGGTGAAAGCAAACGAATCAAACACAGTTCAATAAAAGCCCTTCTGGCACCATCGCAATCCGTTACTGGCACTAGTTTACTCGATTGCGAGTTTTGCGCGGCTAAAGCTCAAGAGTATGAGACAGAGCAACTTAAACTTGAATCTGGTCACACCGCAGCTGAACTGGAGGCGCTTTCCCGCGAGGTTTGGGGGCAAAGAGCATCTGTGCGTCCATCCAGTGAGAACGGGCAATTTCACATCACGGTGAACGTAGTTGAGGGTGAGCGCCTTGATCGCATTGCTTATACCAATGTCATTATGCCCACAGGAAGGCTAAAAGGGCCACTCAATGACGTGATGAGTGAGGCACAACTCAGATCTCTTATCAAGGACGATCTACGTACGAAGGAAATGGTAGCTGAAGTTGCGGAGGACGCATCTAACTTTGGTGCAGTATTGAAGTATGTTGCCTATCAAGGGCGCGAAAATCAACTATACAAGGGAAGCGGAGATTTCGATGGCTTACCTGTTAAGAGCGAGGTTTACTTTTGTTATACAAAAGCGACCGGGCATCTTTCTAACTGGCAATCTTACCATCGCCTAAAAGAAACAAACTATACATTAACTACACAGAAGCGGAGCCAACTATTAACATTAGTGGTGCTCAAGCATATGTTTCCAGCCGATGCTTCGGGTGAAGTCTTCGAATGGCGCCAGGATATGCGTGGTTTAATGGATATGTTTGACCAAGCACTCATCGGCCGGGAAATTGATATTGTAAGCGAGCGTATTTTATTACCCAATGGCCAATACACACAAATTTGGGCTGAATATCAAGGCGTTCAAACTCACAACGATTGTGAAGAAACAAAGAAGATAGACCGATTAAAAAAAGAAGCTTGTTCTGCCGCCGGACAACCATTGCTAGTAGTTTCAAAAATGAAGGCATTGAGCGCAAACCAGGCTATTCTTGTGTGTAAAAAAGCTCTAGTGAGTTGGGAAGCAAATCATCCTGAACTTGCCGACCAATTAAGGCCGCTTTACAGAAGCCCAAACATTGCCGACGTTGGGGATGATTTTCGTAATGCTGATCGCATACAGACACAAGAACTAACCCGTCGATTGCATAAGGTTATGGCGGGTAATGGACGTTCCTTAGTTAACGAGCAAGAGGGCCGTCTATTTTTGCAAACCGACACGATCAAGTTCATTTGCCATCGTTGCGAGAAGGAAAGTGAAACCTCAGTTAAAAACATGCTATCGCTCGAGTCTCGGAAAACTGAGGGGTGCGAAAAGTGTCGTGGAATTACGACTCAAGTGCGTGCGACAACCGCGCGAGAAGAAAAATATCAGCAGTTTTTGTCGCCTGAACTGCTTGCAAGAATACACCCAGTTGTTTTGAGGCAGTTGTCACAGGGGACAATCAAAGAGAATATATGCTGTCCTCGCTGTGACAAAACAAGCGAAACACCATCGACGTTCAGTAGTGTGATTGAGCGGCTTGAGTCAGAGAAAGGGTTCATTTGTGGTTATTGTCTGACTAGGATTGAGCCCAACACGCCTCGCATATCGCCCGGTGAGTTCATTTCTGAACAAAACGTTTTGACCAGTGCACGTCAATGGCAAGGACCTATTAGGGAAATAATTAATTCAGTGGAGTGGTGTGAGCCAGACCTCTGGTATCAGTTTGTAAGGCGTGATACTGCAAACACCAAAAATTCAAACTTACTTCTAGAGTTAACATGTGAGCACGGTCATGTTCAGATAGACAGTCTTGAAGGTTGGCGCAGGCGCACTGATGCAATAGCAATCAAGCATCATAGAAGTGCTTGCCGTGTTTGCAGTCCGGAGACGCAAACACGCGCTGATTTTAAAGCTCAGGTTGCACGAGATAGCCGAATAGAACGTTTGCGTGCTATCCATCCACAACTCAAGATGATTTCTGCCTCTGATAATGAGCTGACAGTGAACTGCGGGCAAATAAGTCAAATTGGGCGTTTCCAAATTCCACACCCAGATTTTTTGGTTTATGAAACCAAGATCAACAATTACTTGGATCAACACGCCAAACATGATCGATGTCGATGTTTAATATGTGCTGCAGCACATGGAAGAAAACTACCTGATACCAAAAAAAACCTGCCCAGCTTGGATGCTCGACTTAAATTACGCGCTGCTTGGGTAGCCGATTTCTTAGGCCATTCATCTATTGATTCAGCGCGAGCCTATGCGGCTACCGATGTTCCACCCTCGATGAAAATAAAAAGTGGGGAGAGAATTTATTTCCAGTGTCATAATCCAGAGCACAAACCGGTGTTCACTGGAGCAGGCAATTTTTTCAATCCGAAACGAATAGGATATTGCCCTAAGTGTATGAGGAATGTAAAAACTAAACTAAAAACTGATGGTGTAAGTCATGAGCCCAAAACATGGGAGTCGTTCTGCCCTCTGCTTTAGCACTACTGCGCTAGAGGCGTCTCTACGCCTTTAGCCTGTATCGCAATGCTTGAGAATCTGTGAAATACTAAAATACTAAAATTGCTGACTCATTTTTGTCCAAATCCTAATCAGTAATACATCCACTATCCTCATATTGACTTTTAAATAAGAGGTCACTATGAAACCAGAACTAAACCACAATGCTACTGGTGTGAAACGCCCTTTCAAGCTTGAAGAGATTTGGCGTATTCGCACTCGATTTGTGTTGATACCCATATTATTCCACTAATCCTGTTTCTCAGCTAAAATCCCTAGTAATTTTTTTTGCTGTTTTTCTGTAAGCGTACCGAGCACACATATAAGCTCTGCTAAAGTATCTTCTTCACAATAAAAATAAGCAACTGGCACATCTAGCTCTTTAGCAATGCGTTTCATAGTTAAAAAATCAGGGGCATGTTTGCCTTTTTCATATTGGTTCATGCGAGCACTAGCCGTGTTTGGCTCCATTCCTAATGCCATACCTAGCTGTTGCTGAGTAAGGCCTGCTGCTTTTCTAGCAGATTTTAGGCGTGAAGGTGTTGGAGTTTCCATGTGAACCTTAGCTATAAAACATATCTTGCTAAGATTCTCTTAGTATCTAACCCATAAGTGTACTAAGGATATTTTAGTTTTTAAATATACACTTAATTAGTAATGTCTTAAACTATACATTTATGAGTTAAAAGGGATTTTATGCTTGTTTTTGCTAGCGATGCTTCGGGTAAGATTGTTTCAATAAATAATGTCAAAAATGGTAAAGCATGTAATTGCTTTTGTATCGCATGTAATGACCCTTTAGTCGCACGCAATGGCGGCAAAATAAAAGCTCACTCATTTGCTCATACTACTAAAGAAGAGTCTAGAACATGCTTAATGACCGCTTTGCATCGGTACGCTCAAGAATATTTTTTAACGGCTAAAGCAATAAACCTCCCTGCAATTACTATTTATCATAAAGGTTACAGCAAAACTGAACCTAGTAGAAAAGCCTTTATTAACTCTGCAAAACTTGAATATAGCATTCATAACAAATACATCGCCGATGTGAAGTTAGAAACTGATATCGGTAATTTATTAGTTGAAATCAAGGTAACATCGCCTTGCTCCGCAGAAAAAATCAACTTTTACCGTGACGAAAAAATCGCTTCCTTAGAGTATGATTTATCTGCTTATATTGATTCTGATTATACCGATGTAAATTGTGCGCTTAAGCATAATGATGATACGTCTAATTGGTTATTTGGTTGGTGTGAGGATCAATTAAGAGAAGAGATTAATCAAAAAGTTGAACTCAACCAAATAGAAATGAATAAAAAAATTAGACAACAAATTGAAGAGTCAAGAAAACAAGCACTACGTAAATTTGATAACTTAAAAAAGCGACAACGACTAAAAATACCCAGCCACAACATTGGATTTAACCATAATATTAAAGGTAAAAATTACGATTTATCTGCCCAAATAGTAAAAAGTAAAAGTATAAATTTTAAAGAAGTTTTACTTGAAGCAGAGCATGAACATTTTTTACTATTGAAGTGCGTAGCTCTTAATAATTCTAACCAAGAACGAGTGTTAAATGTTGCCCTTTTATTTCAACATGATACCCCCGATATCCTCAAAAAAGACTCAGGCCAAATCATCGTAGGTCGAATAAAAAAATCAAAACGATTTAAGTTCGAATGGCTTAACTTTACACCACCAGATTCGGCTTTAGAAAGAGCCAAATTTATAGCAATTGCTGAAAAAGAAGAACAACTAGAAAAATATAAGTTTATAGATCATGTAACAAACTATGCTGAAGTTTATACATTAGAACAAGATAGGTATTTTTCAATTGATTACCCAAAATGGAAAATTTGGCTTGCTTCACAAAGCGATATGGCTTCAAACGAAAATTTTAATGTTAAAAACCCCAAGTATCCAACTTTATTAAAAACAAATAACACACACCCTCAACTTTGGATGTTTGATCGCTGGTATATATTAATATTTAGCAAATTAGCAGAGTTTATTGACAGCTACCCAATAGGTACACCCATAGATACAAAATACATATTTGAGCTATTAAAAAACGAATTTCCACTTTCCCATAATTACAACCTCTTTGTCGAGCAAGCAGAAAAAATGAATGTTTCAGGTAAATTAGAGCACTTACTAAAGCCTGAAAGCATTATAAATACTTGCTTATCATTTTTTGAGGAGACACTTGCTGTTGAAAACATCTCTGGTGTTTTTTTTAGAAATTACAACTTGAGATTACAAATGTCTCCCGCAATCAAATAAATTAAGTACCCCAAGGTTGCAGCCCTAATACTTCGAATGTATTTTTAAGCTCTAGAATGGCGTAGCCAGGGTCTATACCGTAATTAAAAAAGCCGCCATTTATTATTTTGTCCCAACTATCTTGATCTTCTTTTGGAATAAATTCAGCGGTATTAACATCACAATCTCTAGCTAAAACGACCATAAGAACTTCATGAACAGAAGGTCTGTTATGGCCTTCAGGATATGGATTAACTTTCTTTATTCCTAAGATATTGGCAATCTCTTTAGCATCATACTTAGAGTTACTTATTTCATTGGCTAAATCGGGCTTGAAACAATAAATGATAACTGCCAATGTTTTTAATAGTGTATACCCTAAATAGCCACCTGCTGGAAATGCATTTTTGTCTGTTAAAACTTGTAAAACCTCTAAATACCTAACAAGCGTTTCGACTTCTCGTAAGGACAATTCTAAATTAATAATTATAGATCTAATAAATTGTTTTGATACAGAGGAGTAAGTATCACTTCGTATATTCTGATTCCTTTGTATCAATTGCTCAAATAGAGACATTGAAGCAAAAATAGGTTCAAATCTATTTGGCATTGTTTTATTGCTAAGTTTAATAGTGAATTTTAAAAATTTATCTAAATACCTTTGAGAGTCAACATCAACACCATAGCAATGATTTATTGATGCTCTCAGTTGTTGAGAGTTAGAAATCAATACAAATTGAACATTGTCGATATCAAATACGTGCTTAATAAGCTCTAGAACATCTACAGCAAAGCTAGGCTTACACCGATCCAGCTCATCAACAAAAAATACTATAGCTTTTTCTTCTGCTACTTTGGATATCGCATCTTTAAGGGAAGTTAAATTTTTTTCAGCTTGTACCTGATCTTTTATAATTGACTCAACAGTAGCATCAATGGCTTTATCTGCGGCTTTTTGAATATCTTTGTCATAATCATCGGCGACACTAGCAAAATCTTGCCTAAGAATATGTCCAACAAAAGCTTTTCCTCCTGTTTTAAGTCCAAACTTTGTAGCTGGTATAATTTTTTTAATAAAGCCTGGCTGCTCTTTTTCTGGCAGTAACTTAATTATCTCTGATAGAAGCGTGACAAGTGGTTCACCTACATGATCAGCTTTAAATGCATCTACATAGATTAAATGGTGAGTGTCCTTTAATTTGAATAAATTAATTGTTTTTTGACAAAATTCAGATTTCCCCGTTCCCCAACTGCCATCAAGCATCATAGGAGATACATCCAAAGATGAACTCAAAAGTTTAATCATGTTTTCTGCTACAGGCTTACGATGAAACTCATCACGACTTTCAAATGTGTTATTCATATTTTCCCTAATAATTTAATTTTTAAATATTCGAATAATAGTAATCTAGATTCATGACTCCGTATAACCTATTTCCTCAACAACTGACTAATCGGCATCCGGTCAGTAAACTTGGTCGCTATAAACGGATCTTCATCTAGGGCGCTTTCAGGTTTGTATAGTGAATAGCGCTCAACTTCAGTTGCTGTAATTTCTGAAACGGGCAAGGTAAATAGGTTTGGTACGTCAGGAAACAGTACCTCAAATGCTTTAACTAAGTGCTTGGTTGTGAGTGTTTTTGCGCTGTCTATTAATGCATAAAGTACGGCATCATCTAAAAAGTATTTTAATGTTCTGAAACAACCTTTTGATAGTGAGAACAAAGCAAATACTGTTGCTTGCTCACTTAAGTTTGGCTTTTCGGTAAATGGTATACGGTTGGCTAGGCCAATTATTAGTTGTACAAAATGCTTTGGATTTTCTGATAATTTAAAATATGGCAGCTGCCGCCTTACTAATAAACGCGATGACCATTGAGGTTCGTCTGCTATTTTTTCTGCCCACGGCATTCCTACCAATACAATTGATACACCCGCTTCGTCGTTAATATACTTTAATCGGTTAGCAATCTCGCGGCGCTTTTTACCTTGGTTGTGCTCAATTAGCTCTTGGAACTCATCAATAATTATAAGCTCAGTACCACACGTTTTTAAATTTTCAATTAATGATGTCGTTAACCGAGTACCGTTTACTCGCAATTTGCGCTTTGTGCTACCTACTTGTCCTAAGTCTTTAAGAAGTTCAGCTAAGGTAGACTCTAATGTGGGGTTGCTGGGAATACGGCTTACTAATACAGGGTGATTCATCACTCCATTAATAAATTGCGGTAAATGGCGTTCTTTATACTGTTTTATTAGTGCTGTTTTACCTGTGCCTGTATCGCCGCTTAAAAGCATACAAGGCTTTTCGCCCGCTAACCCTTTACCAAGTCTTAATCTGTCAAAGTCGTTAAATACCGTGCTTATTATTGGGTATTCAATAAATACATCGCGAAATTCATTTAGTTTTTCTTTTTGTTTATCGGTCAGCATAATTAAAATCCATCTAGATCTGAGATAAAGTCATCCCAGCTATCTGTTGGTTGCTCTTTAGGGGTGACCTTTTTGGGCTCTATGGGTTTGCACTGAGTTATTGATTTTTGTGAATCACTATTTACATTTTGATGCTTAGCTAACGCTTTACCCCCTTTTACCTTTGAGTTTTTTGGCGCATTTTTTAACTCTTCAAACTCGTTTTGAATTTTATTATGAATAAACATACGCGCTTTTGCTAAGCCTACATTATCGATAGAGCCCGAAATAAAATCGCGATGAATACGTATATTTATTTTGTGCTGATTCAAACTTAAATTTTGGGTGTAACCGTTTGGATCTATGCATGGCACTTTTATGTAATGCTCTAGCTTATCAAGGTAAACATATATATAAGAAATATCATCGGAGTTTAATTTAATTAAAACTTCTTGAGATACTTTATGGCTAAATTGCTTTCTATAATTTGCTAGTTCAGTACTGTCGTAGCTTAAGTTTTCTAGCCGTATTCCACCTTTTCGAAGTACCCGATGATTTGAAATACTGAGCACAACATCTAGTTGTTGAAGGTCATCATTACTCAGCATTGTTGGTGGTAACGTATTAAAGCCTTGATCCCATTGTTGGCTTGGTATGTACTTAAAGCGGCTGTCTGCATCTTGATGGAAAACGTCTACTACCCATTTATGAAATAACTGCATAAAGGTCGTAAAGCGCATGATTGCATCTTTTTTGGGATTGTATTCATGCTTTTGTAAAATGTTAGAAAAGGTTTTACCAGGAACAGGGTCTAATAATTCAGTGTTAATTGTGCCAAACATACGTTCTACAAAGGGTTTTAACCAAGGCTTTGCGACAGGGTTATATTGAGTATTAATGCCTATTTCTTCACAAGCAAGTTCAAGGCTGTTACTCCAAAATTCAGCGCCATTATCAACAACGAGTGTTTCAATTTTGCCAGCACACTTCCACTCATTAATCGTATCGGGGTATAGTTTTGCCACTTCATTTTTAGGTTTCATGGCATTTAGCATTGCTCGCCTCACTGCATCATAGCTAGGCTCACTGAAGCTAAAGTAATAGCCAACAATACAATGGCTATACACATCGACTAACATGGTGAGTGTTGGCCGACCAAGTGGGATATGCAGCTCATCATCTAATAGAATAAGATCAAGGGGTGTATGATCAATTTCAACTTTTTCGAGTACACGAGTAGGCCGTGTATGCCCTTCTACTTTATTAAACGCAATATCAGCAAGGCGCTTACCATAACGAGCAATCATCACGTCGTATTGCGGTAAGTTATCTATTCTGTTTTTAAACGCTTTGTATGTTATAGGCTTTAAATCACTGCCAACAACACTATCGTTTTCAATAATAACTAAATCTGCATAATACTTATAAGCCGAAGCCACTGATGGTTTTTCTTTTACTAAGTAACGCTCAAGTGCCTTTTCAAAAAACTTATCAGTTGCTGTCTCGCGCTCCCTGTTCCCCTTTTTTTGGTGGCTTGGAATTAGCGCCATGATATTTTTATCTGCATTGGTATAAGCGCTATACCATCGTGCAGCGGTTCTCCAGCTAGGCTTCTTTTCTCCCTCAACTTCGGGCATTACTTTTAATAAAGGCTCAAGGTTTTTTTGAGTCCAACCGCCTTGAATATTAGCCTCAAGCCATTGAATATATTTAAGCTTAGCAAATGTTGTAGTTTTAATTTTTTCAGGAAGGGCTTGTAAATCTTTGGCGTAATTTTGAGGTAGTTTGGTTTCTGCTTTTGGTAATGGCTGGTTAAATTCATCATCAAACAAACCGTCATTAAACATTGTTAGACCAAATTGCTGTTTCTATTGATATTTCATTTGTAGTTAAGTCGGCAAATAACTGCCCTAGTGATAATAAGCGTAGCACCGTAGCAAGTAGCTCACCGGCAGTTACTTTTAAAAAGTTAACTAACTGGCCCACTTTAATAGAGCCGTATTGCTTAACAAGTTCTAGCACCGATGCTTGCAGCTCTGTTAAAGACTGAAAACCAGAGTAGCGATGTAAAAGCTTTAAATTATTGAGTGTTGGGTATACACGGATTTGTTTGTCTGTAACCAGTATTAAGTCGCGTCCATCTTGCTTAGCTATGGTTTGCTTTTCAATAAAACGTGCACGAAAGTCTTCATCGGCAATTTTGCTTTGCGGTTTTACTTCGATAAGTTTTTGCGTGCCGTCTGTGTGAGTAAGTAAAAAGTCAGGTGTGTAGCGACAAGTACGGTTATCAAACTCATATTCATAACCTAGTGGTTGTGCTTCAAATGCGGCTATTGATGGTGAAAACTCAAAATGGAAACAAGCATCAAACTCTAAAGAGGATTCGACTAAACAGGTAGATTTATTTTTTTGACTAGCAAATTTATGGAGGTTTTTAACACGGGAGTGTTTGAGTTTTCTTTTGTACATATGAGTCAACCATCTAACCATTTGGTTAAATACTAGACTATGCCACCTTATACTTCCAATTTATGCCATCTTTTAGTACAAATATGTCAACTTATACTTCAAACAACACCCAAATGAGGAATTTGGGTGGCAGTCTTACCAGCCACATCTCGGCACACACGTCACAAACTGTGGCTGCTCCCTTCCGGGCCTGACCAGGTTCGCCTGCTAGTGTTGCGAGAGGACCAATAAGACTACCATTGAGGGCCTTGGTTGGCGCGGGAAGGATTATCTCTACTTTTGCTCTGTTATTCAAGGGATAATCTAAAAAGAAAGTGCGATTGCATACTTCATATACAATCGCGGTGCATTTAGCTGTTTTAGTGCGTATTAATTGTTCTCTAACTGCGCTTTTATATTACGAAGTGCTGCTTTTACTTTTTTCATGTTTTCTGGACCCATACGTAAAAGCTGTTTTTGTGCCGCAGGTAATTGCTCCCACTCCGAAAACGCATACTGGTACGTTACTGAATCACGTAGTAACGGCAAATCACCTTCTGGTTCTGGCGTATCGAGTAATAAATCGATAGCATCTTCCAGCGTTTGA
Source organism: Pseudoalteromonas sp. 5Ae-yellow (assembly GCF_014077565.1). NCBI lineage: Bacteria > Pseudomonadati > Pseudomonadota > Gammaproteobacteria > Alteromonadales > Pseudoalteromonadaceae > Pseudoalteromonas > Pseudoalteromonas sp. 5Ae-yellow. Next base: position 41,302 of record NZ_JACGWD010000021.1, on the reverse strand, counting down.
TTAAACTCATCATCACCGTAGCCAATTTCACTGTATGCATTATTAATAAGTGGCTTGTACTCTTCGTACATACGAACGGCTTGCGCTGCACTCATACTAGTAAATATTTTTACGTACGGTGTGTAACGCTCGTAGCTGTTAGGGTTAATCGTTAGGATGTCAGCTTCATTTACGCTAAATTTCTCTTCTGGCTGTACAACAGGCGTGTGCTTTTTAGCTACTTTACCTTTAGCTAGGTTATCTACAAATACAACACCACGGCGAATTACATCGTCGGTTACCATTAAGCTCATTACTGAGTCGCTTAGGTATTCGTCGATTTTTGCAACAACAACCGCATCACTTTCGTTAAGCGTTGGTAATGGTTTTACTTCAGGCACCGGCTCACTTGGGCTTTGTGCTGGCACCTCAAGCTCTGCTGGCTTTTCTGGCATAACTGATGGTGCGTCAACTACGGGATCGTTTTCAGGTTTAAGCTCCATCATTGGTTGCTCTTTTGGCGCTTGCTCTACCTCTGTGCGTGTTTGTGGCTCATCACTTGGCTTTAATAGTACAAACGCGGCTGCGCACACAACTATTATTAAAATAATAACGGCGAAAAGAAAATTGTTATTAGGCGGACGTTTTTGAACATCTGACGCTTCTGGTTTATCTGACATACAAACTCCATAAAAATTAAAAGTGCGTTATCACTCAGAGTACTCTGAATGGAAAAAATTCATTATGAGTAGTAACTATAAATACATAACTATTTTAGCTTACAAATATAAACATAAGCTTACTGTACTTACTATTACTCAGTTATCCTTTGATTCTTCTAGCTTAAAGACTTACAGTTAATAAATAAAGTAAAGACGTTGAACAGTTTAAACACCAATATGAAAATCAAGCAAGTCGATCCAGAAAAACCAAAAATTGCACTATTATTAACGGGCGGTGGCGCACGAGCTGCTTATCAAGTGGGTGTACTTAAAGCGCTCGCTCATAGCATGCCGCGTACAGCTCCATTACCGTTTAGAGTAATAAATGGCACCTCTGCTGGGGCTATTAACTCTGCGGCTTTAGCATGTTACGCCTCTTGTGCACATTTAGCTGTACGAAAACTTGAATCAGTTTGGAAAAACTTTTCGACCTCGATGGTTTATAAAAGTGACTTCTTAAGCGTATTTGGTCATATTGCGCGTAATATTTTAACTAGCTTTCAGTCAGAGCATATTAATCACCCACCAGCGAGTTTGCTAAATAATCGCCCTCTACGTGGTTTGCTCAATGAAATTTTAGACTTGCACCGGATAGAGCGTAACTTACACCGTAATTATTTAGATGCGCTGTCTATTACAGCTTCTAGTTATACGACGGGCGACTCTGTTGCGTTTTTTCAATCAAATACACAAACACCATGGCAACGCGCTAAACGCGAAGGCCAAGCCACGCGTATTAACGTTGAGCATTTAATGGCGTCGAGTGCCATTCCTATGGTGTTTCCAAGTGTAAATATTTATAACCATTACTTTGGTGATGGCTCTATACATCAGCTTTCTCCCTTGAGTCCATCGATTCATTTAGGTGCTGAAAAAATATTTATTATTGGGGTCGACCAGCCTAAAGAGCTTCACCCACCGGGTTATTCGCCGCATTACCCTGGCTTATCAGCTGTTGCAGGGCATTTACTCGATAGCGTATTTACCGACACTATGCAGTCGGATTTAGAGCGACTGGAACGCGTTAACCGCACTTTAGGATTACTCCCCGCTCGTGATAAACATCAAGAACTTAAGCAAATTGATACCTTTGTTATTAACCCTTCGCAAAACTTTAACGCCATTGCCGCGCAGTATTACGACGATATGCCGTGGGCGATTAAAGTATTACTGCGTACGATCGGTGTTAAAAAACATTCGCAATCGAGTTTGACCAGTTACCTATTGTTTGAAAAACGCTATACCCAACATTTAATGCAAATTGGCTATGAAGATGGCATGGCGCAATTGCCTAAAATGCGTAAGTTTTTAGAGTTAGATTAAGTCCAAACAAGCACATTATTCTATCCCGTCGAGCAGGTAGTGCTCTACCCGCTCAACACGCCTTGGTTTACCTTGTAGTACTAAAACGTCGTTAGGTAACAAGGTTGTTTTCGCTGATGGCGTGTCTATTTCGGACCCTTCTCTGCGAAGTGCTTTTACGAGTACTCGCCGCTTTTCTAAATTTAGATCTTCAATTGTTTTACTCACGGCATAAGCTTGCTTGGGCAATGCTACAACGTGTAAATATTCTAATCGGTCGGTTGAGGCATCTTCGCTATCTTTAAAATACCCTGCGTAAAAACTTTGCATTAATGGATAACGATTACGTCGCTCTTTACTTACTCGGCGAACAATACGTGTCATGGGTACGCCCGACATAGACAACACATGCGACACGAGCATTAAGCTCGCCTCTAACGACTCGGGCACCACTTCGGTTACACCTAGCGCTTTTAAATAATCGAGCTGGCTGTCGTCACGAGTCCTAATAAGTATTTTAACGTTAGGTGCTATTTGCTTTATGGCATCAATAACAACTTGCGCGTGATCAAACTCAGTAAAAGTAATAATCACCAACCGAGCTCGCTCTACTCCTGCGCATTTTAAAATATCTTTTTGCTTAACATAACCAAATATTACAGGCTCGCCAGCCGCTTTGCCTTCTTGTACAAGTATTGGGTTACTTTCGATGGCAACGTAGTCTATTGCTTCGGGCTTTAAAAAACGCGCTATAGTTTGTCCAACACGCGAAAAACCACAAATAACAACATGATCGCTATAAAGTGTACTACTTTGTGGCTCACTCTCCAGCGCTAAACTTGGGCGATCGAGTATGCCTAAACGATTTAAAATGAATGGCGTTTTATCAATCAAAAATGGTGTAAATGCCATTGAAAGCACACCCAATGCAATTAAAAATGAAGCTTGCTCTGAGTTTAATAACTGATGCTGGCCAGCAAGTGCGATAAGTACAAAACCAAACTCTCCCATTTGCCACAACATAATGCCACAGGCGAGTGAATCTTGGTTTCGTTCATGCATTAGCCGCGCACTAAGTGCTACTACTGTAATTTTTAATATGAGTAACCCAAGCAATGCACCAATAATTATTACTATGTGCGCCAGTACAAATAAAATATCTAGCTGCATACCCACAGTTACAAAAAACAGCCCCATTAATATATCGCGAAATGGACGTATGTCGGCCTCTAACTGATGCCTATAATGGCTCTCACCTAACATCATTCCCGCTAAAAATGCGCCCAATGCCATAGACAAGCCAAACATATACGTTAAAAAGCCTGCAAATAAAGCGACTAATATGGTGGTAAGCACAAATAACTCATCGGTTCGTACTTGCGCTATTTCTTTAAATACAATGGGCAATACCCATTTACCAATTGCCCAAAGAAGCACACATACAAATGCGCCTTTACTTAGGGCAAATGCTAAAGCCCAGCCAATACTTTGAGAGTCACTTGATGCAAATAAAGGAAGTATTATTAATAGAGGAACGACAGCAATATCTTGAAAAAGTAGAACACCAACAGCCAATTGCCCACGGCGCTGATTAAGCTCACCCGTTTCTTTTAATAGCTTAACAACCACAGCAGTTGAAGAAAGCGCCATAATTGTGCCAATGGTAAAGCTGGTGAGTAATGAAAAGTTTAAGCAATATAGAATAATAATGAAGAGTAAACTGGTTATACCTACTTGTAATGAGCCCAAACCAAATACTAGATTTCGCATTGCCATTAGCCGAGAAATAGAAAATTCTAGCCCTAAACTAAATAACAAAAATACAATGCCCAATTCAGCCACAAACTCTATTTCGTGAGATTGTGTAAGCCAACCAATACCATGACTACCAGCTAAAACCCCAGTTGCTAGGTACGCTAAAATAGGCGGCAAGCCAATGCGCTTAAAAAACCACACAAAAAGAACTGCCGCGACTAATAAGCCAAAAATTTGAGCATTAATACTTTGCAAATGCAGCCTCGCGTTTAAATTAAACTAGTCGCTTGTAAGTAAATATAACAACCATATGTTTTTCATGCAATTTTAAAATATGGCACAAAAATAGCTTAGTTATTGCAAAGTAACACCCTCGGGGGAGAATTTAATGGAAAACGTCCATATTTTGACGCAGCGTGTGTCTGGTCGCGGTGATTTTTTGCCGTTTTCGGCTGAACACTCACCTACAAATGAAATAACAGAAACGCACGAACTCGTTGCAGAGCTACAAACAAGCTTAGTAATCGAGGATGTGCTTGCTATTTATGCTAAATTTGCAAAACAATTGCTCAATTTTTCTGGATTGCAATTTCAGTCTACCTTAGGTACTGCTCAAACATCACAGAGTGATACAAATAGTACACCCTATATTTTTGATTTGACGATCGGCAAAGAACACCTAGGACAGCTAATTTACTTTAGTAGATTCCCGCTTGGTCACGCAATTGAGAAAAAGTTACATACATTACATACTGCGCTGGTTTATCCACTTCGTAATGCGATGATGTATAGCCGCGTACTAAAGCTTGCTACAAAGGATGCGTTAACCGGTTTAAATAATCGTAGTCAATTTAATGACTTTTTGCTTCAAAAGCTCGAAAACTGTCGCCGTTACCAACGTCCATTTAGTTTAATGTTGCTTGATTTAGATAACTTTAAACAAGTTAACGACAATTTCGGTCATAAAATTGGTGACGATACACTTAAAGAGTTTTCAAAAGTACTGTGTAGCAGCATACGCGGCACTGATTCGGTATTTAGATTTGGTGGTGATGAGTTTGCTTTACTTATTGAAGACCCAGAGTTTACTACTAATAAAGTAATTGCTGAGCGAATAATGTGCCTAGTAAGAAAATCGCCATTAATGTCTAAATATAAAGTAACAACCAGTATTGGTTTTACTTTAGCTAACAGCCAAGATTGCGAAACTGAGATATTTGCTCGAGCCGATAAAGGTTTATACAAAGCAAAGGCATCAGGTAGAAACTGCGCAAAAGCATATTAGCCTTTAGTTAACTGCATTAAATAAAAAAGCCTAGCTTCCCCCGCTAGGCTTTGCACTTACCAATTTATAAATAAACAACGCAGCACAGAATCCAAAAAAGAATCCGCTAATTAAATTAAGTAATGCAGTAATAGTAGCAAGCGGTGTAAATAATACTAAAAGCAGTGGCAGGCTCACGCCTGAAATAAAAAATAATCCACCTTTACCTAACCAATAAGCTAATAAAAGTACTGCAGATGCAATCCCACCAGCGACCGCATAACCTAACGTGACTATATTTAACTCAAGTAAAACATTAGCGATAACAGCAATAAGCGCTGTTATTAGCATACCCATTGGTGCTTTTGTTACTAACGATAAGCCAACATGCGGCTGTTTACTCATTTATTTACACTCCCAAAAAATACCATTTTCATCAACATGCTTAGCGCTTATAAAACAACCAACCACTTGAACTAATTCATCATTATAAAAAATAAGTGGCACACTGGCGCGTAGCCACGGCGCTATTTTTGCATCTTTAAACCAATGCTTAACTGTATTACTACCAGGCTTTTTAAATGGTTTAATACGTGCGCTATTGCAATTAAAGCGCACTATTACTTGCTCATTTGAGTGTGGAGGCCTTACTCCAAAACCAATGCTTTTAATTAATAAGCGCCCGTCAGCAAGTTTTAGCTGTGAATGATTCAGCTCACTATCTGTTAATACTTCACTTGGTATTACAAAATACAAATAACCTTGATGGCGACGTATTTGCCCATCGAGCAAATCAATACGCATTTGTGTATCGTTTTTTGCGTGCATTGCTTGATTAATAATTTGCTCAAGCTGCTTTAGCGATGGCATGACTTGTGTAAATAATGCAAGCCACGCACGTACTATATTTGCAATACGCGCTGCACTGTATTCGCTTATTTGGCTAATGCACAGTGCTTGGTGCTCGTTAATACACTTATTTAAATCAAGCTGTGTATATTCATCGAGCAATGTTTGCTGTTGTTGTAGCAGCTCAATACTTCGTGCTGTACATTGTTCAAACCCAGCAAATCGCTCGGCTAACACAGGTACTATTTTTGAGCGTAAAAAGTTACGGTCAAAACTTTCATCTGTATTTGAGTCATCAGTTATGTGGTTAATACTAAAGCGCGCCGCAAACGCTTCTATATCGCTTCGCTTGACGTTTAACAATGGCCTAAAACATACACGGCCACTTTGCAGCAAACGCACTTGTTGCATGGCGCCAAGCCCTTTTAAACCCGAACCTCGCTTTAAGCGCAGTAAAAACGTTTCTACTTGGTCGTTTAAATGTTGGCCCAGTAAAATAATGCTGCCTTGTGGGCTTAGCTCATCAAGTGCTTTATAACGTGCATCGCGAGCTTGGGCTTCAAGGCTCGTACGCGACTGCTGCTCAATTACAACTTTTGCGGCTTTAAAAGGCACATCAAGATCAATACACACATTTTTACAAAAGCGTTGCCAGTCATCGCCATACTGGCTCAAGCCATGGTGAACATAAATAGCCGATACATCAATTGCAGGGTTATCAGCTCTTAAAGTACGCATTAAATGCAGCAACACCACAGAATCAACGCCACCAGAAAGCGCCACTGTAAAAACAGTGTTACCTTGCTCAATATAGCTATTTAGTGATTTTTTTAACTGCTGATAAATTACTGATGTATGCATATGGACGCACTTTTATATAAAAACTCTGAACATTTTAAAGCAAAAAAGCCGCATAAGCGGCTTTTTTTAACAATTAATGTGTTTAGCAATAACCAAACGACATTAAACGTTTGTAACGTTGATCAAGCATTTCTTCAAGCGTAAGCGCTTGTAAGTCTGCTAGGTCACGCTTAAGGCGTACTTTTAAGTTACGTGCCATAGCATCGTAATTACGATGTGCACCACCTAGTGGCTCATCAACTAAGTTGTTGATTAAGTCTAGCTCTTTAACGCGCTCTGCAGTTACACCCATTGCTTCTGCTGCAAGCGGTGCTTTGTCAGCGCTTTTCCAAAGAATAGACGCACAACCTTCAGGCGAAATTACAGAATAAGTGCTGTACTGCAACATGTTAACTCTGTCGCCAACACCAATCGCTAATGCACCACCTGAACCGCCTTCACCAATAACCGTACATATTGTCGGCACTTTAAGTGACGCCATTACTTTTAAGTTACGTGCGATTGCTTCAGATTGACCACGTTCTTCAGCGCCAACACCTGGGTATGCACCTGGTGTGTCAATAAAGGTCATGATTGGCATTTTAAAACGCTCAGCCATTTCCATTAAGCGTAATGCTTTACGGTAACCTTCTGGCTTTGGCATACCAAAGTTACGTTTAATTTTTTCAGCAGTATCACGACCTTTTTGTTGGCCAATAACCATTACTGGCTCGCCATCTAAACGCGCAATGCCACCTAAAATAGCTGGATCGTTAGCAAAAGTACGATCGCCAGCAAACTCGTCAAATTCCGTGAAAATGCGCTCGATATAATCTCGAGTGTAAGGACGCAACGGATGACGTGCTAACTGTGATACTTGCCAAGCGCCTAAATTAGAAAAAATCTCCTGTTTTTGTTTGGCACTTTTTTCTTTTAATTTGCTGACTTCCTCTTCTAACTCAAGGTCTAATTCGCCAGCGCGGCTGATACTTTGTAATTCTTCAATTTTTGCTTCTAATTCTGCAATTGGAAGCTCAAAATCAAGATAATTGAGGCTCATGCTCTAAACTACCTAATTAGTTAAATTCTAGTTCTACATCTTGCGCAGCCATTAGTGATAACTTATGGATTAAGTCGTCACTTGGCGTAACACACCATTCGATCCCAAGAGTTAATTGCGCCAACGCATCTGGACGTTGGTAATAAACCTTGATCGGACACGTTCCCATTTTATAGGGTTCGAGTACTTTTTGTAATTTATCGAAGAAACCTGCCTCGATTTGCACCATGTTCAGCGTCATTTTAATCGCTTTAATACGCTTTTCACGCGCTTGAGCAATGGTGTTTATTTCTCTGGCGGTCATTGTAATACCACCGGAGAAGTTATCAAAGCTGACCTGTCCAGATATTACCAAGATATTGTTAACTTGGAGCATATCTTGGTACTTTTCAAACTCGTCTGAATACAAGCGTACATCAATCCGTGCACTCTTGTCATCTAAAGTTACTAAGGCCCAACGATTTCCTTTTTTATTAATTAATACTCTAGAAGCAATAACTAAACCAGCTGCCGTTGCAAACACATCACGATTAGTTGGCTGTAAATCAACTATTTTTCCGCTAGTGTAATGCCTAAGCTCACGGCGGTACTGATTTATTGGATGCCCAGTTAAATAAAGGCCTAGCGTCTCTTTTTCGCCATCTAACCACTCGTTATCAGTAAGCCCTGTGGCTTTAATAAAAGCTTGTTCAACTTCATCAGGCTCAGTGGCTAATAAACCAAATAAGTCACTTTGTCCTAATTGCTCAGCTTTGTTGTGTTGATCGGCCGCACGCATAGCATCTTTTAAACTGGCTAGTAATGTAGCACGCCCAGATTGGGTTTTCTCTGGTCCTAATTGATCCAAAGCACCTGCGTAAATTAATTTTTCAGTAACACGTTTATTTAAGCGTTTTAAATCAACACGGGCACAAAAATCAAATAAATCTTTAAATGGGCCGCCTTTTGCACGCGCTTCTAAAATTGCTTCAACCGGAGCCTCACCTACGCCTTTTATCGCGCCAATGCCGTAAACAATTTCACCTTCAAGGTTTACTGTAAACTTAAACTCACCTGCATTTACGTCTGGTGGTAATAAGGTGAGCTTCATGTTTTCACATTCATCCACCAAAATAACTATTTTGTCGGTGTTATCCATATCGGCCGACATTACCGCAGCCATAAACTCTGCAGGATGATGCGTTTTCATCCACAATGTTTGATACGATACGAGTGCGTAAGCTGCTGAGTGAGATTTGTTAAAACCGTAACCTGCGAACTTTTCTACCAAGTCGAAGATTTTTATCGCAAGCTCGCCGTCAATGCCGTTATTTCTTGCGCCATCTTCAAATGTTGAACGCTGCTTTGCCATTTCTTCGGGTTTTTTCTTACCCATAGCACGACGCAGCATGTCGGCGCCACCTAGCGTGTAACCTGCCAGTACTTGCGCAATTTGCATTACTTGTTCTTGATACAAAATAATGCCGTAGGTTGGATCAAGTATTGGTTTTAAGCTTTCGTGCTGATACTGCGCATCTGGGTATGAGATTTCTTCGCGGCCCAGTTTTCGGTCGATAAAGTTATCTACCATGCCTGATTGCAGTGGACCTGGTCGGAACAAAGCCACAAGTGCAATCATATCTTCAAAGCAGTCGGGCTTAAGGCGGCGTACTAAGTCTTTCATACCACGCGACTCTAGCTGGAATACAGCGGTCGTTTCAGCGCGAAGTAACAACTCAATACTTTTTTTATCATCCAGTGGAATGGTGTTTATATCAACGGGGTCTTTACCTTGGCGCTTCATGCGCACATTGGTCATATCGACCGCCCACTGCAATATAGTCAGTGTACGTAAACCCAAGAAATCGAACTTAACTAAGCCGGCTGTTTCTACATCGTTTTTATCAAACTGTGTTACTGGAAACTTACCTTCGTCATCGCAATAAAGCGCAGCGAAGTCGGTAATAGTGGTTGGCGATATTACTACGCCACCCGCATGTTTACCGGCATTACGTGTACACCCTTCAAGGATGCGACACATGTCGATTAAGTCTTTTACCTCATTGTCGCCATCGTAAGCTTCTTGCAAGCGCGGTTCTACATCAAACGCTTTGGCAAGTGTCATCCCGGGGTCACCCGGAATCAATTTTGAAATTCGATCAACAAACCCGTAAGGATGGCCAAGCACTCGCCCTACATCGCGTATTACCGCCTTTGCAGCCATGGTACCAAAGGTAATAATTTGCGAAACCGCATCTCGACCATACAAAGCCGACACGTGATCAATTACTTCGTCTCGTCTATCCATACAAAAATCGACGTCGAAATCGGGCATTGATACACGTTCAGGGTTTAAGAATCGCTCAAAGAGTAAGTCAAACTCAAGTGGATCAAGGTCGGTAATTTTAAGCGCGTACGCAACTAACGAACCCGCACCTGAACCACGACCAGGTCCAACTGGAATATTATTATCTTTACTCCACTGAATAAACTCCATTACGATTAAGAAGTAACCTGGGAATCCCATTTGGTTGATTACACCGAGCTCAATTGCAAGACGCTCATCGTATTCAACACGTTTTACTTTTCTATCTTCTTCGTCGGGGAATAAAAACTGTAGTCGCTCTTCTAGGCCGTCTTGTGACACTTTAACTAAAAAGTCTTCAATTTTAAGCGAGCCGGTTGGGTAATCAGGTAAAAAGTAAGTACCTAATTGCACAGTTACATTACAACGCTTAGCGATTTCTACGGTATTTTGTAGGGCTTCTGGAATATCGCTAAACAACTCAGCCATTTGCTCAGGTGTTTTTAGATATTGTTCTTCAGAGAACCGTTTAGGGCGGCGCTTATCATCGAGCGTGTAACCGTCAAAAATAGCAACACGAATTTCGTGCGCTTCAAAGTTTTCTGGCTTTAAAAACACCACTTCGTTGGTCGCTACAACCGGGAGCTGCTCTTTAGCAGCAAGCTCTACCGCCATGTGTAAATAATCTTCTTCAAGCGGTCGGTTGGTGCGAACAAGCTCTAGGTAGTAGTTATCGCTAAAATGCTGCTTATAAAAACTAACAACCGATTCAATTACAGTCGGATTATTTTTTAATAACGCTTTACCTAAGTCACCGTCTTTAGCGCCTGAGAGAATAATTAAGCCTGCTTTTAGCTCAACTAACCATTCGCGGTCAATCACAGGGCGATGAAATACATGCCCACGCTGATACGCTTTAGATATCAGCAAGGTAATATTTTTATAGCCGTCGTTGTCTTTGGCTAATATGGTTAAGCGGCTTGGCTCATCAGGAAACTCTGGGCTACGAACCCAAAAGTCAGCACCCACTATAGGTTTAATACCTGCGTTATGCGTGGCGCCATAAAAACGCACTAAACCACAAAAGTTCATTTGATCAGTAATTGCAATGGCTGGCATTTGCAGCTCTTGCGCTTTTGCGACTATTGGCTTTGTTTTAGCAAGGCCATCAACCATCGAAAAGTCTGAATGAACTCTTAAATGAACAAAATCAGGAGCAGCCATGCTTAGCCCTCACCATTGGCTTGCGCCAAAACGCGCTGCACAGGTTTAAAGCTTTTACGATGCTCGTCAATTGCACCGTACTGTTCAAGCGCTGCAAAGTGCGCTTTAGTGGGATACCCTTTGTGCCCTGCAAAACCATATTCTGGGTGGCGTTTATCAAGCTCAAGCATTTCGTCATCGCGCGCTACTTTAGCTAAAATAGACGCTGCTGAAATTTCGGCCACTAAGCTATCACCTTTAACAACAGCTTGTGCTGGCATAGTGAGTTTTGGCAATCGATTACCATCTATAAATACAAATTCAGGTTGTGTGCTTAATGCCTCCACTGCGCGACTCATGGCAAGCATCGTTGCGTGCAAAATATTTAACTCATCAATTTCTGTTGGACTGCAGCGTCCATACGCGTAGCACAATGCTTTTTCTTTTATTTCAATTGCAAGTGCTTGGCGTTTTTTATCCGTTAGTTTTTTAGAATCTGCTAAGCCTGCAATTGGTTTAGTGGGATCTAAAATGACGGCGGCAGTGACTACATCACCAACAAGCGGGCCGCGCCCTACTTCATCTACACCAGCAATTAAGGATACATTGGGTCTATCAATTTGCATTTATTAACTCCGCCACAGCATTGGCTGCTTGTTCACTGGCATTTAATCTAATTTTTTCGTGAATAGCTAAAAAGCGTGCTTTTAGCTCTTTGTTATCTGTGTTGAGCATAGGGGTAAGTGCGTTTGTTAAGTTAGTCACATTACACTCGGTTTGTAAAAACTCAGGCACAAGCTCTTCGTCGGCTAATAAATTAGGCAGCGAAAAGTACTTAATATTAAACGTAAATAAAGTTTTAAAAATCCAATAGCTCAAAGGCTTTATTTTATAGCCCACAACCATTGGCTTTTTATAAAGCATGCCCTCAAGCGTGGCAGTGCCCGAGGCTAATAAAATAGCATCAGCAGCTTGCATCGCTAATTTAGATTGCCCATCAAGCAGGTTAACATTAAGTTTCGGTGCGGTAGCGTTTAATATATCACTAAACTGCGCTTTGCGTTTTACGTTAACCAACGGCACCACAACTTTAAGATTTGGGTTTTTAGCTTGCAGCTCTGCGGCTGTTTTAATGTAAGTTTCGCTTAGTAAACCAACTTCTGAGCCTCGGCTACCAGGAAGTAACGCCAGTACTTTGTCATCAAGGCTTAAGCCGAGTTCTGCACGTGCTTTAGTATCGTCGTGCTCAAGTGCAATGTCGTCAGCCAAGGTATGTCCTACAAATGTACATGGCACTTGGTGTTTATCGTAAAACTCTTTTTCAAATGGCAGTAACGCAAGCACTAAGTTAGTGGCTGCACTTATTGTATGTATACGCTTTTCGCGCCACGCCCAAACAGATGGACTTACATACTGTACTGTTTTAATGCCCGCATCTTTAAGTGGCTTTTCAACGCGTAAGTTAAAATCGGGTGCATCAATACCAATAAATACATCAGGTGGGTTATCTACAAAATGCTGCACGAGTTGTTTACGTATTTTAAGCAAACGCGGCAAACGCCCTAGCACCTCAACAAGCCCCATTACCGAAAGCTCATCCATGTCGTAAAGTGTTTTACAGCCCTGCGCTTGCATTTTAGGTCCTGCTATTCCTTCAAAAATGGCGTCCGGAAAATGTTTTTTAAGGGCTTTAATTAAACCTTCACCTAAAATATCGCCCGACAGTTCACCTGCCACAATACCAATTCGTAGTTGTTTTTTATCTTTATTCATTTGATTTTATTTCACAAGTAAACCAGGCGTTCATGCTTGTTAGTTTACCGTGTTTTACTGTTTGGTTAAACGCTTTAAATAACTGGTTTTTTATCACGTAAGTTAAGGCTTTATGTTGTTTGTTTTTAATACTGATGTAGCATAGGAAATATATATTAAGTTTTACTAATATGTATGTTGACAAAAATTGCACAAACGTAAATAATATTACAAACTTTCAGTAATTACTGAAAGTTCATTAAATATTAACTTTGCCAATTAAATATTGTCCTGTTAATCCGTCACTCTCAAGGAGCCAATAATGATAGATGAAACCTTTGTGGATCTATCGCGATTACAGTTTGCTGTTACCGCTCTCTTTCATTTCTTATTCGTACCGTTAACGATAGGTATGACCTGGATTTTAGTTATTATGGAATCGGTTTATGTTATGACCGGTCGCGAAATTTATCGTGATATGACTAAGTTTTGGGGAAAATTGTTTGGTATTAACTTTGCAATTGGTGTGGCGACAGGCCTTACCATGGAATTTGAGTTTGGTACTAACTGGTCTTATTACTCCCATTACGTAGGTGATGTTTTTGGGGCTCCCCTGGCAATTGAAGGTTTAATGGCATTCTTTTTAGAATCGACCTTTGTAGGTATGTTCTTTTTAGGCTGGGACAGACTCTCTAAACGCCAACATTTAGGTGCAACCTTTTTAATGGCCATTGGTACTAACATGTCGGCGCTGTGGATTTTGATTGCCAACGGTTGGATGCAAAACCCAGTAGGTGCTGAATTTAACTATCAAACCATGCGCATGGAAATGACCAGCTTTGCTGAGCTTGTGTTTAATCCTGTAGCACAAGTTAAGTTTATTCATACCGTATCAGCAGGTTATGTAGCTGCATCTATGTTTGTACTGGGCATAAGTAGTTGGTACATATTAAAAGGTCGTGATTTAGCGTTTGCTAAACGTTCTTTTTCGGTCGCATCGGGCTTTGGTTTAGCATCAATTTTATGTGTAATTTTACTCGGTGACGAATCAGGCTACGAAGTAGGCGAAGTCCAAAAAGTGAAACTTGCCACAATTGAAGCCGAATGGCACACAGAAGAAGCTCCGGCTGCGTTTACCGCATTTGGTTTTCCTGATTCAGAAGAGCAAGTAACACATGCGGCGGTTAAAATACCTTACGCACTTGGGTTAATTGCTACGCGCTCACTAGATGAGCAAGTAACGGGTATTAACGACCTAGAAAAACAACATGAAGTACGTATTCGCAACGGTATGATTGCTTATGAATACCTTACAAAACTCAGAAACGGTGAAGATACGCCAGATAATATTGCCAAATTTAATACTCTAAAAGATGATTTAGGGTATGGCTTGCTACTTAAGCGCTACACACCTGATGTTGTAGATGCTACCGAAGAGCACATTCAAAAAGCGGTTAAAGACTCATTCCCTAAAGTAGGCCCTATGTTTTGGTCATTTAGGATTATGGTTGCCTGTGGTGTAGCCATGTTGGGTGTATTTATATTGGCATTTTACTACAACGCACATCGCGTTATTGAGCAAAAACGCTGGTTGTTATGGGCTGCCGTATTGAGCATTCCACTACCTTGGATAGCTATTGAATTTGGCTGGATAGTTGCTGAGTATGGACGTCAACCTTGGGCAATATCTGAAATACTGCCGACCTTTTTAGCGACGTCGTCACTGACAGTAAACGATATTTTAATTAGCTTAACTGGGTTTATTGTTTTCTACACTGGTTTAGCCATAGTTGAAGGTTGGTTGATGATTCGCTTTGTTAAGCAAGGACCAAGCTCTCTACATACTGGTAAATATCATTTTGAATTACCAAACAAAGCTGAGCAAACTAAAGGAGAGCAATCATGATTTTTGATTATGAAACATTAAAAATGCTTTGGTGGTTGATCATTGGTGTGCTGCTTATTGGTTTTGCCATTACCGATGGTATGGATATGGGCGTTGCTATGTTGCTTCGCCTAGTTGGTAAAACAGATTCAGAGCGCCGCACAGTAATTAACACAATTGGCCCACATTGGGATGGTAACCAAGTATGGTTTATAACTGCGGGCGGCGCGTTATTTGCAGCGTGGCCTATGGTTTATGCAGCTGCATTTTCGGGCTTTTACTTTGCCATGATGCTAGTACTCTTTGCTTTGTTTTTTAGACCACTAGGGTTTGATTACCGCAGTAAAGTAGACTCAAAACGCTGGCGCAATAACTGGGATTGGGGCTTGCTTGCAGGCAGCGCAATTCCAGCATTAGTTTTTGGTGTTGCTTTTGGTAACTTATTTTTAGGCGTACCGTTTAATATTGATAACTTAATGCGTGTTAGCTACCAAGGTTCATTTTTTGGTTTACTTAACCCGTTTGGGTTACTTGCTGGTTTAGTCAGTATTACTATGTTAGTTGCTCATGCGGGGATGTGGTTGCAGCTTCGTACAGCTGATGCAGTAGCAGAACGCTCAGGGCAATATGGTCGTTATTCACTGATTGTGTTTATTATACTGTTTGCAGGCGCTGGTTTTTGGGTTGCTAATTTAACGGGTTACCAAATTGTATCAATGGCTGATACGCAAAGTCATGCAGACCCTTTAGCTAAAGTAGTCACTACAGCGCAAGGTGCTTGGTTAAGTAATTACAGCACACGTCCGTGGACAATGGCTTTCCCTATTTTAGCCTTTGCAATGGCATTAAGTGCACTTATGTTTTCTAAATTAAATAAACCAGCACTTGGACTTATTTCAACAAGCTTAATGTTAATTGGCGTGATTATGACGGCCGGTGTTTCACTGTTCCCATTTATTATGCCATCAAGTAATAATCCTAATATTAGCTTAACAATTTGGGATGCAGTATCGAGCCATAAAACGCTCAATGTAATGTTTGTTGCAGTGTGTATTTTTGTTCCACTTATTTTAGCTTATACCACTTGGTGTTACGTAAAAATGTGGCGCAGAGTAACGGTTGAAGAAATTGAAAACAACACTCACGGTAGCTACTAAGGAGACTAAACTATGTGGTATTTCGCTTGGATTTTAGGTGTACTTTTGGCCTGTACCTTAGGTGTAATAAATGTAATGTGGTACGAATTTCATCAAAATAAAAACAGCATTGCTGATGATGAACAAGCCATGCACGATTTATTAAACGATACTAACAACACAAAAGATGACGACTAACCCCCGACCAGATCGCGCGCAGCAGCAATCACTGCGCGCTTTTTTAAAGCGTCAAAGTAAACCCGCTGCAGTGTGGTTAAAGTTAAGCATTGCACTGGGTACTTTTAACGCATTACTGATGATTGCAGGTGCTTATTTACTTGCGCAAACTATTCACAACGTTATGTTTGAAGGTAATAATTTAGCCCAAGTTACTCATTTATTATGGCCCTTAGCAGGCATTATTTTATTGCGCGCGGTGTTTTTAGCATTAAGCGAACGCTTGAGTGCATATGCTGCACTTAAAATAAAATCGGCTATGCGCCAAACACTTCTAAATAAGCTCAGCTTACTTGGCCCAAGCTATATAGAACAACACGGCCAAGGCGCTACATTAAATACCCTACATAATGGCGTAGAAGCACTCCACGACTATTATGCTAAATACCTACCTGGTGCTGCTTACAGCGCGCTTATTCCGCTGGCAATATTAGTTGTTATTTTTCCGACAGATTATAAAGCTGGGCTGATATTTTTATTAACCGCCCCGCTCATTCCTTTTTTTATGATTTTAGTAGGCTCAAAAGCCGAAGCTTTAAACCAAAAACGCTGGAAGCAACTTGCTGTACTGGGCAATTACTTTTTTGACCGCGTACAAGGTTTAACTCAACTCAAGCTATTTAATGCAACACGTACCGAGCTTAAACAAATAGCTAAAATTTCAGATGATTTTAGACACGCTACACTCGATGTTTTAAAAATCGCGTTTTTATCATCATTTGCACTTGAGTTTTTAGCCACCATTAGCGTGGCATTAGTCGCAGTAATTATTGGTTTTAGACTGTTTTTTGGCACTCTTGATTTTGCTACTGGCTTTGTGGTGCTACTTTTAGCGCCTGAATTTTATTTACCACTGCGCCAGCTAGGTAGCCATTACCATGCACGTTTACAAGGCATTAGTGCCGCTGCCGATATGGTTGCGATTTTAAATGCACCACTGCCAAGTGACGAAAATGCGTCAGTGACTACAAGCTCGCCTGAAAACAATTTAACTTTAAATGCAATTAACTCCATAAGTATTACCGACCTCAATTTTATATACCCAGATAGTAACGAAGGCATTAAAAATATAAATTTAACACTGCCAAATAAAGGCTTAATTGCCGTTGTGGGCAGTAGTGGCTCAGGTAAAAGTACGTTGTTTGACTGCTTATTAGGGTTTCACCCTGAGGTGATTAACCACCTATCTATTAATGAGCAGAGTTTAAGTACAACCGATATTACTTATCTGCAAAATAACATTGCATGGATACCACAAAAAGCGACGCTGTTTTACGACACCATTGCTGCCAACATTAAATTGGCCAAACCAACTGCCACACAGCAAGAGCTTGAACATGCAGCAAAGCAAGCTGGTGTGCTTGAATTTATAAATACCCTACCCGATGGTTTTAACACACTGATAGGTGAGCAAGGCGAAGGGCTTTCTGGCGGACAAAAGCAACGCATCGCACTCGCACGTGCATTCATAAAACAAGCACCAGTTTTAGTGCTTGATGAGCCTACAGCGCACCTTGATAGCCAAACAGAGCAGCTTATTCAAGATGCTATTAATGAATATGCTAAAAATAACTTAGTATTAGTCATTGCTCATCGATTAAATACCGTTAAACATGCCAGCAATATCATTGTTATGCACGATGGAAAAATAGCTGAGCAAGGACACTTTGAAACACTTGCAGCGCAAAATGGTGCATTTGCTAACTTACTAAAAACGGCTAAACAAGGGGTTGCGCATGCATAATTTTATTCGCTTATTAAAGCTTTGTGCTCCTCATTATAAAGCTATGCTATTGGGTACATTTTTAGCAACGATTACGGTATTAGCTAATGTGGGCTTGTTGGCTATTTCTGGCTGGTTTTTAGCGTCAATGGCGGCTGCAGGTCTTGCGGGCGTGCAAATGAACTACTTTACTCCAGCAGGAACGATTCGGTTTTTAGCAATTGTACGAACTGCATCGCGCTATGGCGAACGCCTAGTTACTCATAACGCCACGTTTTTATTACTAAGTGAAATACGTACCAATGTATTTGCAACGTTAAGTAAGCTTAACAATGTTGATTTAGCAATGAGCCGCAGCGCTGATCTAGTTAACCGATTACAAAACGATGTAGACGCACTCGATAAATTTTATTTAAACGTTTTACTTCCTATGCTGGTCGCTCTTTTAAGTGTGCCAATCATCATGCTGTTTATGTCGGCCTATAATGGCAACGTCGCCCTTATTTGCTTTACTGGCATTATACTTATTGGTGTGGTTATACCTGCCCTACTCAGCGCAAAGCTCACTAAAAACAGCCATAAAGAAACACAACTGAGTGCACAACTTCGCTCTGAGCTTTCAGATACACTTACAGGCCTTAGAGAGCTTAGTATTTATCAAGCCCGTTCGCAGCAACTTAATAAGTGCGACGAATTAAGCGAGCAGTACAATCAGCAATTATTTATTCGCCACAAAGCACTGGCAAACTCAGATGGATTAAGCTTGTTGGTTGTTCAATTAGCCATGCTTGCTAGCATAGTAACCATTGTCCCACTGGTTTACGCAAGCAGTATGGTAAATGTAGAACTTGCTATGTTAAGTTTGTTTGTACTGGCAAGCTTTGAAAGCGTATTACTACTACCCAACGCGTTTATAGAGCTTCCAAGTGTTTTAAAAGCAGCAGAGCGATTGTTTACACTTGAAGATAAAGCAGCTAGTTCGCAAATTGAAAGTAAACATGTAGACATTGATGAAAACTTTAGCGCGCAAAATCACACGTTAGTACTTAACAATATTAGCTACCAATATGGTGAACAAACAGCGCTAACTAATATCAGTTTTGAACTAATGCCTCAGCAAAAGGTAGCAATTGTAGGTAGAAGCGGCAGCGGTAAAACGACGCTTGTAAATTTACTTACTGGTTTATGGCCTTTGCAACAAGGCAGCATAACGCTAAACAATCAAAATAGCGTTGTTGACTTACATTCGTTAAATAATGATATACGCGCAAATGTTATAAATATACTCGCCCAGCAGCACCATATTTTTGATGGCACATTAAGTGAAAACTTACGTTATGCCGCGCCAAATGCAACCAAAGAGCAAATGATTGAAGCGCTCGCATTAGCTCAATTGAGCCCATGGTTTAATGAGCTAAAAGAAGGTTTAAAAACACGATTAGGCACTGGCGGGCGTAACGTGTCGCAAGGTCAATCTAGGCGTATAGCCATTGCCCAAGCATTACTTAAAAACCCTGCTATTTTAGTACTTGATGAACCAACTGAGGGTCTTGATAATCAATCTAAGCAAGGGGTAATGCAAGCAATAATGCATGTTATGAATAACGCCAGCGTGCTGACAATTACGCACGATCCCGCTCTACTTGCTCAAATGGATAATGTTGTATGGTTAGAAGGCGGTAAAGTAGTCGCACAAGGCTCTCATAAAGAGCTCAGTAGCACTTATCCCGACTATATTGCGCTAACTACCCGGTTTTAAAACCGTTACTGATACATCAATAACGCCGACTTTAGGGTCGGCTATCTTTTTAAACATACTCTTTGATAAATCAATAATACGACCTCGCACATACGGGCCTCTATCGTTAATTCTTACCGTGACTGATTTATTATTAGCGAGGTTGGTAACAACGACCTTAGTGCCAAAGTCGAACTCTAAATGGGCTGCTGTGGCGGCTTGTTGGCTAAAGCGCTCTCCGTTGGCAGTTGTTCTCCCGTGATATTTGTCAGCATAAAAAGATGCTTTACCAACTTGAGTGATTTCTCCAGCAGATGATTTAACAATAGGTTGGCTACTACAAGCGGCTAAAACTGAAGTAATAAAAAGAGTGACTACTAACTTAGGTAAACGCATAGGACGGCTTTTATTATATAAATTACCCGCATACTAACTCAATTACCCTGAGTATTAACTGAATTAGCTTAAAGCAGGGCAATAAAAAACCACCTTCGATTTATCATCTAGGGTGGTTTTTTTAATGCTTAAAGCAAACCCGCGAATTATCTTACGATGCCGCGCTCTGAGTTTTTAACAAAATCGACCATCAGTTTCACAGCAGGATACTTTGCGGCATCCTCACTAAGCGACTCAATAGCTTCTTCAGCACCTAAGCTTTTACGATAAAATGCTTTGTATGCACGGCGTACAGCCATAATTTCATCACTTTCGAAACCACGACGCTTCATGCCTTCTTTATTGATAGCTGCAGGACCTGCAGGCATACCAATGGTAGTAACAAATGGTGGTACATCTTTGTTAACACCTGAATACATACCAATAAAGGCATGTGCACCAATTTTACAAAACTGATGAACACCCGAATTACCACCAAGGATAACCCAATCGCCTACATGTACATGGCCGGCCACACTTGCGTTGTTAGCAAAAATTACGTTATCGCCAATTACCGCGTCATGTGCAACGTGTGTATAAGCCATAAACAAATTATTACTACCAATTTTAGTAACACCTTGGTCTTGAATCGTACCACGGTGAATAGTGGCACATTCACGGATAACGTTGTTATCACCCATTATTAAAGTGGTTGGCTCGTTGTTGTATTTTTTGTCTTGGCAGGCTTCACCCACAGACGCGAACTGAAAAATATGATTGCCAGAGCCAATAGTTGACGGCCCTTTAACAACAACGTGAGACTCAATAATACAGTTATCACCGATAACAACATCATTGCCAATATAACTATACGGACCAACTGAGACATTGTTGCCTAGTTTAGCGCCAGGTTCGATTATTGCTGTAGAATGGATCACTATTAAAACTCTCTTCTCGCACACATAATTTCGGCACTACACACTATTTTGCCGTCGACTCTAGCTTCTGCAGCAAACTTCCAAATATTGCGACGTTCTTTTAAAAACTCAACATGAAGATGCATTGTATCACCAGGAATTACAGGTTGTTTAAAACGTGCGTTATCAACAGCAGCAAACAAATACAATTCGTTTTCGCTACGGTTTTCTACTGTTTTAAAACCTAATAAACCCGTTGCTTGCGCCATTGATTCTAATATTAGCACACCAGGAAAAATTGGCTGATTTGGAAAATGTCCAGTAAAAATCGGTTCATTTATAGAAACATTTTTAATAGCATGTAAAGACTTGCCAGGTGTAAAATCAATAACACGATCAATTAATAGCATCGGGTAACGGTGCGGTAATAAACTTAAAATTTCTTGAATATCAAGGCTATTTAATTCGTTTGCCAAAATAGCATCCTTATTAGTGTTCAACGTTATGACTTAGCCAATGCTTCAAGCGCTTTAAGACGAGATTTCATGTCTGAAAGGTTACGCAAGTGAGCAATAGTTTTACGCCATTCTTTGTTTGTTGTATGGGGCATACCAGATGAGTAAATACCTGGTTCGGTGATTGATTTTGTCACCATACTCATGCCGGTAATTATAACACCATCACATACAGACATGTGACCATTAATTGCAACCATGCCACCAATTTGACAGTTCTTGCCAATGGTAACGCTTCCTGCAAGAACAGTGCAGCCCGCAATTGCGGTGCCTGAATTAACTTCAACGTTGTGCGCTATTTGACACTGATTATCGATAATAACATTGCTATGAATGATGGTATTGTCCAGTGCACCACGATCAATTGTCGTACTAGCACCGATTTCAACTTTGTTGCCTATAATCACTGAACCAAGCTGAGGTATCTTAACCCACTGCCCGCGCTCATTTGCATAGCCAAACCCATCACTACCTACAACACTATTTGCTTGAAACAAACAATCTGAACCAATTTCAACATCGTGATAAATAGTCACACTAGGCCAAAGCTTAGTGCCAGAACCTATTTTAACACATTCGCCGATAAAACTGTTCGGACCAATTTGCGCGTTGTCACCAATCACTGCATTAGCTTCAATGACTGCGTTAGCACCAATAGCGGCGCTGTCACTAACAATCGCTGTTGGATGCACCGTAGCGCTTGGATGAATACCTGTAAATGCTGATCGTGGCGTCGTATCCATAAATTGCGCTAATTTTGCGTAACTTACATACGGATTAGCAACAATAACTTTGCTACCACTAAAGTACTCTGCATCAGCTTGGCTTACTATTACAGCGCTAGCTTGAGTAGTCTCAAGTTGCGAGCGATATTTTGAGTTCGCTAAAAATGCAATATGCCCAGAATGGGCATTTGCAAGTGTCGCTATTTTTTTTATTTCTAAAGCGCCATCACCCTGAAGTTCGGCGCCTAGAAGTTCCGCTATTTGCGAAAGCGTATAATTTTGCATAGAGTGATTATTTCTTACTAACTGCGGCTACAACTTTAGACGAAAGATCAGTTACTTCTTTAGGGTTAAAGTAAATTGTTGTGTCTTTTACTTTAACTTCGTCAAAGTCGCCGTCTTTAGCAATTTCTTCAATTGTTTTGATGATCACACCTTGAACTTTAGCAAGCTCTTGGTTTTGGCGCGCTTTGATTTCTTGCTCTAAAGGACGACCTTGTTCAGCAAGATTTTTTTGCATGCCCTGAATTTTTTCACGCAGAGTATCTTTTTGAGCTTGGCTCATAGTGGTACTTTCACGTTTAAATTTTTCAGCTTCAAAACGAATATCGCCTTGTAGCTTTTCAAGCTCTTGACGGCGCTCAGCAAACTCAGTTTGTAAAGACTGTTCAATTTTAGCCATTTGAGGTATTTGCTTGTAGATTTCTTGCATATCAACAATACCTACTTTATGTGCAAGTGCACTCGCAGAAGTACCCATCATTAACGTTGCTAGAACAGCTACTGCCGTTGATTTAAATAATTTAGTCATAAAAAACTCCTTTAAAAAGTGTTACTAATGTTAAAGCTGATGGTTTTCGTATCGTCATCTTCTTCTTTTTGCAATGGATACGCAAAACTGATCAGCATTGGACCCATTGGAGAGATCCACTGTAATGAAAGACCGGTTGACACCCTAAAGCGCATAGGGTCTGAATAGTCATCTAATTTAGCACGCTCATCAGGTGCTAAGTTTTGGAAACGGTCTACATTAAACTCTGTATCCCATACATTTGCTGCATCAACAAAGAAGCTCGTACGTACAGAGCTGGTATTTTCTTCATCTAAGAATGGCGTAGGAACAATTAGCTCCATACCTGCCACTGCTTTAGCATTACCACCAATACGGCCTTGCGGCACTAGAATATCAAATTCTGATGCGCCACCAATGCTACCGGTTGTAGTACCGTCTGCACCTGGCGTACCTGGAATAGACTGCGGTATACGCGATACAGCACGTGGTAATATTGTATTACGGTCAAAGCCACGAAGTTCCATTTCCGTTATACGGAAGTATTCTTGGAATGGAAGTGTTTGCTCATACCCGTTTGTAGAACCATAACCATTACCATAACCAAGTGCTGCACGGGTTGAGAATACCCAACGGTGGTCATTTGATATAGGCCAGTAAAAACGCGAATCGTAATTCAGTTTAAAGTACTGAAGATCTGAGTTAGGCGTTGTTGCTGTTAAATTTAGAGTTTGACGCGAACCCGCTGTTGGGAATAAACCACGGTTAACAGTAATACGCGACCAACCAACACTCAGCTCGTACTTAGTAAAGTCAAAGCCTGCATCTGGGTTGTCTGGATCTAAGAATGTTTCACGAAGTACACGCGTTTGCTCGTACTCTGCAATATCCGAAAGCTCTTCTTTTATCCAACGAGCGCCAAAGTTAACACGATTTACAGCATCAATTGGAAAACCAATATTTGTGCCTAAACCATAACTTTTTGATTTGTACTCAACAAGGCTAAATTTACTTGCATCGTAGTTTCTGTAAAAGATGCTACTGCCTTGCGATACACCATCTGGCGTAAAGTATGGGTCTGTGTACGATAAGCTTAAGCTTTCAGAACCTGTAGAGGTATTAAGGTTTAAACCAATTTGGTTACCTGTGCCTAAAAAGTTAGATTCTGTTACACCAATATTAAACTGCAGACCTAAGTAAGAACCATAAGCAAGACCAGCATTAAAGCTACCTGCAGATTGCTCTTTTACAGTAAAGTCTACATCTACTTGGTCATCCACACCGGGTACAGGCACTACGTTAAAATCAACAGTTTCCATGTAAGGCAAACGTTGAATTTGTAGTTTTGAACGCTCAAGGTTTTGATTAGATAACCAGGCACCTTCAAGTTGTGTCATTTCACGGCGAAGTACTTCATCAGCTGTATTTTGGTTACCACCAACAATAATACGACGAACATATACACGCTTACCTGGATTAACCGATAGTGTTAGTTGTACTTCTTGCTTTTCGTCGTCAATTTCTGGAATTGTACGCACTTCAGCATTAGCGTAACCAAAACGTGCTAAGTAGCTTTTAATAAATTCTTCTGACGAAGTAACTACAGAACCGTTATAAAGCTCACCCGCTCTAAGTGGGATAACACTTTTAATTAAGTCTTCACGGCCAAGCAAGTCACCAATAAAGTCAAAGCCTTTAACGGTATATTTTACGCCTTCAGTTAAGTTAGCTGTAACGTAAACTGATTCACGTTCAGGGCTCACTGATACTTGCGTTGAATCGATATTAAAACGTAGGTAACCACGGTCTAAATAGTAACTACGAATTTTTTCTAAATCGCCTTCAATGGTTTGCTTTTGGTAGCGATCGCTACCCATAAACTGCCACCAAGGTAAATCTTGCTGCGATTCAGCAAGTTTAAGAAGCTCTTCATTAGAAAAAAGTTCATTACCCACTAAGTTAATTTGTCGGATAGAAGCTGCATCACCTTCATCAAACTCTAATTTAAGTTTAACGCGGTTACGAGGCAACTTAGTAATACTGATATCTACTTTAGCGTTGTATTTACCAATACTGTGGAAAAACTCAACTAAACCTTTTTCGATACTATCGATAACGGTTTTATCAAGTGGTTCACCTTGGCGAATATCTTGCTGATCAAGAGACTCATTAAGCTGCTCGTCTTTAATGTCTTTATTGCCTTCAAACTCAATGAAGCTGATGGTAGGACGTTCCGTTACTTTAAAAATAACGTTGTTGCCATCACGAAGGGCTTTTATGTTATCAAAGTGCCCAGAACGATAAAGTGACTTTATTGTTTTTGAAATCGTATAGTCATCAACATTATCGCCTACGTTAATAGGAATATGTGTTAGCGCTGCACCAAGTGCTACACGCTGTAAACCTTCAACTTTCAGGTCTTCAACAATAAAGGAGTTTTGGCCTAGGGCTGCAAAACTTGCACCCAATAAACTTGTTACTGCCAAATGTTTTTTTATAGCCATTTTATTATCTTTATCCTTTACAACTGTATTACCGCATAACACCCTACTAAAGTGGTGCTTTACAATCGTGTTCTAATTAGTAATTTGCCACGCTGTAAAACTACAAACGCGATACATCATTGAACAAAGCGAAACATGTTAGAAAAATGAGCAACAAGGCGCCCACTTTAAAACCAAACTCTTGTGTCTTTTCAGAGACCGGCTTTTTACGAAAAAGTTCAATTATGTAATACATTAAGTGTCCACCATCAAGCACTGGTAAGGGTAATAAATTAAATACACCCAAGTTAATGCTTATCAAGGCTAAAAAGCTTAAAAAGGCCACTAACCCATAGCTTACGCTAGTTCCAGCGCCTACTGCAATGCCCACAGGGCCACTTAAATTCTTAACCGAAACCTGGCCTGTAATTAAATTACCAATCATGTCAAAACTGAGTGTAATTAAGCGCCACGTTTCTTTTGTGCCTCGCACGATACTATCGAGCGGGCCGTAATGTCTAGTCTCTACATAACCATCAGGCCATTGCTGTACAACAGGAGCAACGCCTAAAAAGCCTTGCTCAA
Source organism: Pseudoalteromonas sp. 5Ae-yellow (assembly GCF_014077565.1). NCBI lineage: Bacteria > Pseudomonadati > Pseudomonadota > Gammaproteobacteria > Alteromonadales > Pseudoalteromonadaceae > Pseudoalteromonas > Pseudoalteromonas sp. 5Ae-yellow. The sequence continues at coordinate 15,183 of NZ_JACGWD010000021.1, read as the reverse complement.
TACCGTTATTATCAATGCGCCCTTTAGGGGTTACTGTAATGGCTTTTATAGTATCTTGTCTTTTTACACTAAATTGTAAAGATTTGTTAGCTGATTGCGTAATAAGATTAACTAATTGCTGCCAATTGCTTATTGTTTCACCGTTTACAGCCAAAATTTTGTCATTAACTTGTAAATTAGCGTGTTCTGCAGCTGAGTCTTTAGTTACGGCGGCAATTGTTAAAGTGGCTTGAGGTCTAAACGGTACAATACCTAACGAGCTTAGTGGTGGCACGTCTTGCTGTTCTAGTTTCCACCCCTCTAAATTAAGCGTTTTAACACGTGGTTGAAGGTTTTTATCGCGCACTATCACTTCAACGCTTTCTTCACCTAAATTAGACATAAGTGCAAACGTGGCATCTTGCCATGTCGTTATATCATCATCACCAATTTTTATAATATGTTGAGAAGGCATAATGCCCGCTTGCTCTGCCCGGCTACCCTCGGTAATGCTACCTACCACAGGCTTTACCGACTGCACACCCACCATATACATTACAGCAAGAGCAAAAATGGCAAACAAAAAGTTGGCCATTGGACCCGCTGCAACTATGGCAATACGTGCTTGTACAGATTTAGCGTTAAACGACAAGTGACGTTGGTTTGCCGGCACGTCATCAACACGCTCATCAAGCATTTTTACATAACCGCCTAATGGAATAGCCGCAATCACATATTCGGTATTATATTTATCGTGCCATTTTAACAATGGCTTACCAAAGCCAATTGAAAAACGCAGCACTTTAACGCCCATTTTTCGTGCAACCCAAAAATGGCCATATTCATGTATGGCCACTAAAATACCAAGCGCTAAAATAAATGAGCCAAGATTCCAAAAAAAATCAAACATATTAATGCGCCACTTTTGTTATAAATTCTGAAGCGCTAATACGCGCTAATTTATCGCACTCTAAAATTTCATCTAAGCTTTGTACATTGGTATACGTTGCAGCTTCAAGCGTTTGTGCATTTATTTTGTATATATCAGTAAAACCAATTTTACCGTTTAAGAATGCACTTACTGCTATCTCATTTGCAGCATTAACCGTTGTAGTCGCGCCCTGCCCTGCACTACACGCATCAATCGCTAATTGTAAATTTGGATAGCGAGAAAAGTCAGGCTTGGTGAATGAGAAATCACATATATCAGAGAAGTTTAACGGTTTAACGCCTGCATTAATTCGCTCCGGGTATGCAAGTGAATGGGCAATTGGCGTGCGCATATCAGGGTTACCCATTTGCGCTAAAATAGAACCATCGTGATACTGCACCATTGAGTGAATAATACTTTGTGGATGAATCACTACGTCTATATCACTGGTGTCGCAATTGAATAACCACTTAGCTTCAATAAACTCTAAGCCTTTATTCATCATAGTGGCCGAGTCTACTGATATTTTTTTACCCATCGACCAGTTAGGATGCGCCACGGCTTCACTTACAGTTACATCTTTTAGTGTGTTTATATCGCGCGTTAAAAACGGGCCACCAGAACCGGTTAGCAAAATTTTACTTACGCCATGTTGCTGTAAATTTTGATCGCCTTTGGCATTTTGTAACGAAGAAGGTAGACATTGAAAAATAGCATTATGTTCGCTATCAATTGGCAGCAAGGTCGCTTTATGTTGTTTAACTTTATCAATAAACAACTGACCTGACATAACTAACGATTCTTTATTAGCAAGGAGTACTTTTTTACCTGCTTCTACTGCACTTAATGTTGGCAGTAAACCAGCTGCACCTACAATTGCCGACATCACGACATCAACATCTGGGTGAGCACATAAGTCGCACATTGCTTGCTCGCCGTGCATAACAAGCGTTTGGCATGGTGTATTAGCTAAATAAGCAGATAGCTGCTCAGCGGCTTGCTGGGTAGCCATAATCGCATAAAGTGGTTCGTGTTCAATACACAGCTCAGCCATTTTCTTTGCGTTTTGCCCTGCAGCTAAAACAAAAACATCAAACAAATCTTTATTGCGCGATACAACATCTAGTGTATTTAAACCAATTGAACCTGTTGCGCCTAAAATAACCAGCAATTGCTTTTGGCTCATAAACTAAGAGTCCACGCATAGCACATTACAAACATTGGAGCTGCAGCCGTTAAGCTGTCAATGCGATCTAGAATACCGCCGTGCCCTGGTAAACAACGGCCGCTATCTTTTAAACCGGCTTCACGTTTAAACATGCTTTCAAGTAAATCACCTACCGCAGAGAACAATGCAATAAATGCAGTCATTATCGCGTAGATAGGCCAAACACCTAAGTCAACATCGGTAAAGTGACAAAATGCTAAAACAAAAATGATAGAAGCGACTACACCGCCTGCTAACCCTTCAATTGTTTTATTAGGGCTCACTTTTGGCATAAGTTTATGCTTACCAAAGCTCTTACCTGAAAAATAAGCACCAACGTCTGCACTCCACACTATACCCAATACGACTAAAATAAGTACAGAGCCAAAATGTGTTGATTCAGCATATTGCGCACTGCGCAGCGTATTTAGTGCAAGCCATAACGGCACAAGTGTGAGTAGCCCTGCAATGCCGCGCATTACTAAACCTTCATTCCACGCTTTAGCCATTTCTGGATAGCGCCAAATTAAATAACTAGCAACAATCCACCAAGCAAACGAAAGCGTAAATACGTAATTTGCATCACCTACTAGCTTGCCATTTTCCCATAGTGATTCAATAGGCCAATGTAAATTAAGCAGGCCAAGTAAGGCTGCAATCAATACAACAAAAGCACCACGTTTGAGCTTATCGCATAAACCCATAAACGCAGACCATTCCCATGCGCCTAATAATACTATTGCACCGGCAAAGTAACTAAATAACGTAAGCGGTGTATAAAAAACCAAAGCTAATGCCGATGGTGCAAGCACAAGTGAGGTTAAAATTCGTTGTTTTAACAAAATGTGACCCTTATTCTATTTAGGTTTGAGCGAGTAATTGTTTTATTTGTTCGCCCGTACAACCAAAACGTCGCTCTCTGGCAACGTAACACGCTATAGCCTCAGCAAATGCTGCTTCATTAAAATCAGGCCAAAGTGTCTCGGTAAAGTAAAGTTCTGCATAAGCAACTTGCCATAGTAAAAAATTACTAATACGAACATCGCCACCAGTGCGAATAAGTAAATCAGGTTCAGCCTGATCTGCCATGCTCATATGCTGTGCTAAGCGCTCTTCTGTAATATCTTCTGCGTTGAGTGTGCCTTGCGCAACTTGCAAAGCAAGTTGTTTAGCCGCGTTAGCCATATCCCAACGACCACCGTAATTAGCTGCAACATTTAAGCGCAATCCGGTATTATTTTCAGTCAGCTTATGCGCAGCGTCTACCTTGCTACGTAATCCTTCAGAAAATCGTGATAAATCTCCAATAATGGTCAGTTTTACATTGTTTTTATGAAGCTTTTTAACTTCCTTTGTTAAAACAAATAAGAAAAGCTCCATTAAAGTGTTTACTTCGTCTTCAGGGCGGCGCCAGTTTTCACTACTAAAAGCAAATAAGGTTAACGATTGTATCCCTAATTTAGTACAAAACTGAACAGATTGACGAACTGCGTCTACGCCTTTTTTATGCCCATACACACGAGGTCTATTTCTAGCTTGTGCCCAACGTCCGTTCCCATCCATGATGATAGCAACATGTTTAGGTAAACATTGCTGTGAAATTGTGTCAGCATCTAGAACCATAAATATCGAGTATTCCATAAAAAAACGCCGCCTAGTATACCCTAGACGGCGTTTCAAAACTAATAATTTTAATAGGTCCTGTCGACCTTTCAGGATTGTAATTTATTCAATCTAGGCAGAACCCTTTGGGCAGCGCGTTTTTAGATTTTATGCATTGCTATCGCCTAATAATGGGGAATAACCTCACTACGTAGGCTCTGCCTTGCCTTAAAACCAAACACACTACTGCAAACTCTACCTTAAAAGATAAACAGGCCCTACTTAGATTTCCATTAACTCTGCTTCTTTAGCAGCTAATAGCGTATCCATTTCTTTGATAAACTTATCTGTAAGTTTTTGAATCGCATCATCTGATTGACGCGCTTCATCTTCAGATATTTCTTTATCTTTTAATAAACCTTTTACATCGCCATTAGCATCACGACGAATGTTACGAATAGCAACACGACCGCCTTCAACTTCGCCACGTACAATTTTGATTAGGTCTTTACGACGTTCTTCTGTAAGTGGAGGAAGTGGTACACGAATAACAGTACCTGCCGACATAGGGTTTAAACCTAAGTCAGACGCCATAATTGCTTTTTCAACAGCTTGCGCTAAAGACTTATCAAATACACCAATAGCAAGTGTACGAGAATCTTCAATTGTTACGTTAGCAACTTGGTTTAAAGGCGTTGGTGCACCGTAGTACGACACCATAATGCCATCTAGGATTGCAGGATGTGCACGGCCAGTACGAATTTTAGATAATTGGCTACCTAGTGCAGTTACACTTTTTTGCATGCGCGCTTGCGCGTCTTTTTGAATATCGTTAATCACGGTTTAATCCTAATTATTTGATTATTTCATCTGAGGCTTGTGAAGAAATAAGTGTTCCTTCTTCTTCACCCATAATTACGCGTTTTAGCGCGCCTGATTTATTCATATTAAATACGCTCAATGGCATATTGTGATCGCGGGCTAGAGTAAATGCCGCTAAATCCATAACTTTTAATTCTTTTTCAATGATTTCATTGTAGCTTAAGTGGCTGTAAAGCGTCGCTTCTGGGTTTTTAACAGGATCATCACTGTACACGCCATCCACTTTAGTCGCTTTAATTACTGTATCCGCTTCAATTTCGATACCGCGTAAACACGCTGCAGAATCGGTAGTAAAAAATGGGTTACCGGTGCCCGCTGCAAAAATAACAACGCGGCCAGTTTTCAATAAACTAATTGCTTCAGCCCAGTTATAAGCGTCACATACACCATTTAGCGGAATAGCCGACATTAAACGACAGTTTACAAATGCACGGTGTAGCGCATCACGCATTGCAAGGCCATTCATAACCGTTGCAAGCATACCCATGTGGTCGCCTACTACGCGGTTCATACCGGCTTCTGCAAGTGAACCACCGCGTAAAAAGTTACCTCCACCAATAACTAAACCCACTTCTACGTCAAGCTCTACTAGCTCTTTAATTTCTTGTGCCATACGGTCTAAAACTTTAGGGTCGATGCCGAAGCCTTCGTCTCCCATTAAAGCTTCACCACTTAATTTGAGAAGAACACGTCTAAAAATAGGTTTGCGATTGATAGTCATAGTATAGGGGCCAACTTTTATTGAATTATGGATAAAAAATAACCGCGCTTATGTTAAACATAAAAGCGCGGTTATTTTAAAGAATTTCTAGCTGTGAAGCAAAACCAAATAGTACTTTAATTGCATCTAATTTCCTTTTGCATCACAAATAGTTAATCTTACTGACCTTTAGCAGCTGCAATTTGAGCAGCAACTTCAGCAGCAAAATCTTCTTCTTTCTTCTCGATACCTTCACCAACTTCTACACGTACAAAGCCAGTAACTGTTGCGTTTTTCTCTTTAAGAATATCGCCAACAGATTTTTTAGGTTCCATGATGAAAGCTTGACCAGTAAGAGAAACCTCACCAGTGAATTTTTTCATGCGACCAACAACCATCTTCTCAGCGATTTCAGCAGGCTTGCCTTCATTCATAGCGATTTCGATTTGTACTTGCTTTTCTTTTTCTACAACGTCAGCTGGTACGTCAGAAGGAGTTAAGTACTCTGGACGTGAAGCAGCAACGTGCATTGCAACGTGCTTAAGTGTTTCTTCATCAGCAACACCTGCAACAACAACACCGATACGGTCGCCATGACGGTACTCAACTAGGTTTTCACCAGCGATGTACTGCAGACGACGTACGTTGATGTTTTCGCCAATTTTAGTTACTAGCTCAACACGGTCTTCTTCAAACTTAGCTTGTAAGTCTTCAATAGTAAGAGTGTCAGCAATTGCAGCTTCAGCAACTTTATCAGCAAATGCTAAAAAGCTTACGTCTTTTGCAACGAAGTCTGTTTGACAGTTAACTTCTACTAGTACTGCAACACCAGCGTTTTGCTTGATGATGATAGTACCTTCAGCAGCAATGTTACCTGCTTTTTTAGCAGCTTTAGCAGCGCCACTTTTACGCATGTTTTCAATCGCTAACTCGATGTCGCCATCAGTCTCAGTTAACGCTTTTTTACAATCCATCATGCCAGCGCCTGTGCGCTCGCGTAATTCTTTAACTAGGGCAGTAGTTACAGCCATTAGTAAATCCTCAAATCTGAAATCTGGTTTAGATAAGCGGGTTACCCGCTCTACAAGAATAACAAGTCTTCACCTTAAAAAGATGAAGACTTGATGATAGCTAATTACTCAGCTTCAACGAAATCGTCTTTCTCAGCTTGAGCAACGATGTTATTCTCGCGACCTTCAGTGATAGCAGCTGCAACAGCGCTAGTGTAAAGGCTTACAGCACGGATAGCATCATCGTTACCAGGAACGATGTAATCAACGCCGTCTGGGTTAGAGTTAGTATCAACGATTGCAACAACAGGGATACCTAGGTTGTTTGCTTCACGGATAGCAATGTGCTCGTGGTCAGCATCGATAACGAAAAGCGCGTCTGGAAGACCGCCCATGTTTTTGATACCACCAAGGCTCTTTTCAAGCTTTTCCATTTCGCGGTTAAGCATTAACGTTTCTTTCTTAGTTAATTTCTCGAAAGTACCGTCTTGGCTTTGTACTTCAAGGTCTTTAAGACGCTTGATTGATTGACGTACAGTTTTCCAGTTAGTCAACATACCACCTAACCAACGGTGATTTACGAAGAACTGATCGCTTTCTAAAGCAGCTGCTTTAACTGCGTCGCTTGCTGCGCGCTTAGTACCAACGAAAAGAACTTTACCTTTGTTAGCTGCAGCACTTGATAAAAACTTAAGTGCGTCGTTGAACATTGGTACAGTTTGCTCAAGGTTGATGATATGTACACGGTTACGTGTGCCGAAGATGAAAGGCTTCATCTTAGGGTTCCAGTAACGTGCTTGGTGACCAAAGTGAACACCAGCTTGAAGCATATCGCGCATTGAAACGTTTGCCATTTTATAGATCCTCTATAGTTGTTTAGGGTTAGGCCTCCACATATCCCATAGCACCAACACCGAAGTAATTAAACTTCAAATGCACCCAAGTGTATGTGACGATACGTGTGTGTGTTAAAATAAAATTGTGTTTGCCTTAAATACAAAAAATCATTTAAGAATTTATTTGTAAAAAGACGGCGCGCTTTATACCATATTAAAATTAAATACTCAACGTCGCGTGCAAAATTTGTTCGGCGATAAATGTTAGAAACTCAACTTTGGAGCCTCAATGAGCGCTATTATCAAGACCCCTGAAGAAATAGAGAAAATGCGCGTAGCTGGGCGCTTAGCGGCCGATGTACTTGAAATGATCGGCCCTCATGTAGTGCCGGGTGTTACCACCGATGAGCTAAATACACTTTGTCATGATTATATTGTTAATGTGCAACAAGCAATCCCTGCTCCGTTAAATTATCATGGCTTTCCAAAATCAGTTTGTACGTCAGTTAATCATGTTATTTGTCACGGAATTCCAAATGACAAAGCATTAAAAGAAGGCGACAGCGTAAATATTGACGTAACTGTCATTAAAGATGGCTACCACGGCGATACTTCTAAAATGTTCCACGTTGGTACACCAAACATCCAAGCTAAGCGTCTTGCAGAAGTAACACAAGAAAGCTTATACCTTGCTATTAAAATGGTAAAACCAGGTGTGCGCTTAGGTGATATTGGCTCTGCTATTCAAAAATATGCAGAAAGTTTTAATTACTCTATTGTTCGTGAATATTGCGGCCACGGTATTGGCGCAGGATTTCATGAAGAACCACAAGTAATGCACTACGGTAAAGCGGGTACTGGCGAAACTTTAAAAGCGGGCATGTGCTTAACAATTGAACCAATGGTTAATGCGGGTAAACGCCAATGTAAGCTACTTAAAGATGATTGGACTGTAGTAACTCGCGACCGCAGCTTGTCTGCACAGTGGGAACATACTTTATTAGTGACTGAAAATGGTGTTGAAATTTTAACGCTACGATCAGATGATACTATCGACAGGATCATAGAACACTAATAATAAATAAGAAATTAGGAGCCAGCCCACGTGGCATTACCCAACAAAGTAAAAAAGTTGCTCAGCGATGCAGAGCAACTTAGTGATTATCGCGATTGTTCTAGCTATTTTTATAAATGGTTACATAACGAATTTTCTAAACAACCGGTTGGGAATTTAATTAATGCCCGGGCTGAGTTTATTGACCGCCTACTAATTAAGCTTTTTCATGTTTACGACTTAGCGCGCGAACCTGATTTAGCACTAATAGCAGTAGGCGGATACGGACGTGGCGAGCTACATCCCTACTCCGACATCGATTTTTTATTGCTTGTAACTAAACCACCAAGCGAAGAAATATGCGAAAAAATAGGCCAGTTTGTCACCATGCTATGGGATCTCAACTTAGAGATTGGCCACAGCGTGCGCACGATAGAACAAGCCATTGAGCAAAAACGTGAAGACGTTACTTTTGCCACCAGTTTACTCGAAAGCCGCCTTATTTTTGGTAATCATATTGAGTTTGAAAAACTCAAAACGCATATTCTAGAAACCCCCGTATGGCGCTCCGGTGAGTTTTTTACTGCCAAAGTTCAAGAACAAAACTTACGTCACAAAAAGTGCCATGGCACCGCGTATAATCTTGAGCCAAACATTAAAGAAAACCCCGGTGGCCTGCGCGACTTGCAAACCATTATTTGGGTCGCAAAAAAGCACTTTAGAACCGAAACCCTGCAAGAGTTAATAAGTCACGGCTACTTAACCCATGAAGAGTTTCAAGAGCTTTCAGAGTGCCTAGAGAACCTATGGAATATTCGCTTTGCACTGCATCTAGCCGCAGGTCGGGCTGAAAACCGCTTATTGTTTGATCATCAACCACAAGCCGCCGAAATTTTAGGTTTTGGTAGCGACGGTAAAGCCTCTGTTGAGCGTATGATGAAGCGCTTATTTAGAATAATGAGCCGCGTGCGCGAACTTAACCAAATGCTACTTTCATACTTTGAGCAAAGTATCATGCCCGAAAGTAGTGAAAAAACGGTGATAGTACTCGACAGAAACTTTGAGCAAGTGGGCCATCAAATACGCGTAAAAGATCCATCTGTATTTTTTAGACGTGACCAACTTTTTGTATTGTTTGAGCACATAGCAGACAACCCTGCAATAACGCATATTTACCCAAGCACTATTCGTACAATCCGCCAAGTACGCCGCCGTTTATTGGGGGATTTACAAGATTATGCAGCCTGTCGTGAAGCTTTTTTACGCTTAGTTAAACACCCTAATGGTATGGGCCGCGCATTTACGTTAATGCACAAGCACGGCATGCTTGCCGCCTACTTACCGCAGTGGCGTAATATATTTGGACAAATGCAGTTCGATTTGTTTCACGCCTACACCGTAGATGAGCATACTCACAAATTAATCAAAAATATTTACGAATACTTTGATAAAACTGGCATTAGCGAGTTTCCTATTTGTAGTGAAATAGTCACTCGAATGGACAAACCAGAGCTACTTTATTTAGCCGGTATATTTCACGACATTGCTAAGGGACGAGGGGGAGATCACTCTGAACTTGGCGCTGTTGATGCTATAGCCTTTGCTAAACTACATGGTTTTTCATCCTCTGATGCAAAATTAGTAGCATGGCTTGTAAGTAACCATTTACTTATGTCGGTTACCGCGCAGCGTAAAGATATTAACGACCCTGCTGTAATAAAAGACTTTGCAACACGTATTAAAACAGAGCGCCAACTCGACTATTTATATTGTTTAACCGTTGCCGACATCCGTGCAACCAACGACAACTTATGGAACGATTGGAAAAACACCCTACTGCGTGAATTGTACTTGCACACGCAGCGCGCATTACGCTTAGGGCTTGAAAACCCAATGGATCAGCGCGACCAAATTCGCGATAAAAAGCACCAAGCTAAACAACGTCTACTCAACTTAGGTTACCCTGAGAATAAAATTGATTTAATTTGGAGTCGCTTTAAAGCCAACTACTTTACCGCCTTTAGCGAACAGCAAATATCGTGGCAAAGTGAGCATTTATTAACTAGCACCGATTTAAGCCAACCTAGTGTCATTGTATCTAACAAAGCAATGCATGGGGGTACACAAGTATTTGTATACAGCCCCTACTCTGGTGCGCTTTTTGCGAGATTAGTGAGTGTAATTGGCTCTAAAAAAGCACAAATACAGCACGCGCAAGTACTGACCACAAAAGATGGTTACGTCCTGTTTAGCTTTGTAATACTTGAAGTAAGTGGCGACCCTATTGCAAGTGGTCGAGCGCAATCAATTAAACGCGGGCTTGAGCAAGCACTTAGCGATCCGCGTAAAAAAATTCGCTTTAAAAAGAGCCGCTCTCAACGCTTTAAAGATTTTAATATTAAACCTAAAATTGTGTTGCGCCCACATGCACGCAAAGACCGTAGCTTAATAGAAATTCAAGCCGTCGATATACAAGGTTTACTAACCAAAATAGCCGAAGTTTTCCAAGCGCATTTACTACACATTCACGCTGCCCGTATTACAACGGTAGGTGAACGTGCAGAGGATTTCTTTGTTGTATCTAATAACGAATACCAAGCGCTGACTGATGAAGAGCAAGCAAAAATTCATCAGGCATTACGTAAAAAATTCAACGCCGAAACAGAATAGAGGACACACATGTCAGATTTAAAAACGATGATCGAAAACGCATGGGACAACCGCGATAGCATTAGCCCAAGCACAGTATCAAGCGACGTAAAACAAGCCATTATTGATGCACTTGATTTGCTTGATAGCGGCGCAGCACGCGTTGCTGAAAAAATATCAGGTGAATGGGTTGTACACCAGTGGCTTAAAAAAGCCGTTTTACTGTCGTTTCGTATTCGCGACAACCAACCAATGAACGACGGCGTAAACCAGTTTTACGACAAAGTACCACTTAAATTTAGCGACTACACGCCAGAGCAATTTCAGCAAGGTGGTATGCGCGTAGTACCAAACGCAGTAGCACGTAAAGGCAGCTTTGTAGGTAAAAACGTCGTACTTATGCCATCGTACGTAAATATTGGCGCATACGTTGACGACGGCACCATGGTTGATACATGGGCGACTGTAGGCTCATGTGCACAAATTGGTAAGAACGTACATTTATCAGGTGGCGTAGGCATAGGCGGCGTTTTAGAGCCTCTACAAGCTAATCCAACTATCATTGAAGACAACTGCTTTATTGGCGCACGTTCTGAAATTGTTGAAGGCGTAATTGTTGAAGAAGGCGCAGTAATTTCAATGGGCGTTTACATCAGCCAAAGCACTCGTATTTATGACCGCGAAACTGGCGAAATTCACTACGGCCGCGTACCAGCAGGCGCAGTAGTTGTACCAGGCGCACTACCGTCAAAAGATGGTACTCACAGCCTATACGCTGCAATCATCGTAAAAAAAGTAGATAAGCAAACACGTGAAAAAGTAGGTATAAACGCCCTACTACGCTCAATTGATGAGTAATAGTCGATTGGGTTGAGTGAAACGAAACCCAACGATACGTTGAAGTTAAGTGTTTTAGCTAAACTTTAATTATATATAGAAAGCTCTAAGCCCTTTGGTTTGGAGCTTTTTTAAATTCTTCTAAATGAAGTTTTAGTACTAGACACTTCTACATCAAAATTTAATGAACTCAAAAAAGACTTTAAGCCTTTAACAGCTAACTCATTATTTTCTGATGGTCCTATTATAATTTCATCAATTGAATTTTTAGGAAAAGGTATCGCTCTATATGGGGCTATAATGCCAGACTTTAGGGTTCTGTAGCATAAAGGAAAAAACTCTTTCACTCCATTTTCAAGCTCTATAAAATCAATATTAGAGGAGTCTATAAAATCAAAATAACCCTTTTCAGTATTTTCATTTAATGAGACTAAACCAGGGTAAAAAAGAGTAAAACGATACTCTTCTTCATATTCGAATGCTTGATCTTTTATGCTAGCAATCTTAAAAATCGCTTCATTAAAAATTTCAATTGCAGCAATAGCACATTTTTCATTTAGGTCATTTCCATTTAAATTTGGATCTAACACATAACTTAAAACCTCAGGCAGATAGTGTTCTTCAATTAAAGAATGAAGCATTTCCTCAGTTGGTTGGTAATCAACATCATCATAGCCACTCAAAAGTTTTCTTTGCCTAAAGTACTCATCATCAAATAGCTTTTCTTTATTAAACTTTATGCAATATGAAGTTTGCTCTGACCCGTAAGTTAGCCAGTGGTTTAGGCTATCACGCTTAGTTGTAAATGAAGTGGTATAAATTTCATCAATGGTATTATTATCAATTATGTTCCATAGAAAATTTAAAAAATGATTTGCGAGATGCACGTCCTTACTTCGCATTTCTTTTTGGGTAACATCTAAAGGTATATTTTTGTGTTTGGCATAAATTTCTTCGAGTTTGATTTGTGAAAACTCAGACAAACTCCCTCTGAGTGATTTTATTCTATCAATACCTTGCTTTATTTCTCTAAAATCATTTAGATACTCTGCGTTAGTAGCCCATAAACTTTTGCTCTCTAAAATTCCCTTTAAACCATCTGCAGAAGTGTAATGATAAACATATTCCATATTTAAAATCCCAAGTAATGTTAATCTTTAGTTTAACCTTGATAAGTGGCAACAATAAAATTTGATAATCTTAAACAAGAGACTGAATTAGCCAACACACCCAAGATATAATAAGGTAGTAAAGTATAATTGAAAGTTAGCAATTAATATTAAGGATTAATATGACAAAAACTGCTTTACGCTCAACTATTTTGCTACCGGTATTTTTACCTGCAGTGGTTATTATTCTGCTCTTGGTAATTGGTACAATTAGCAACCCTGAACTCGCAGGGCAAGTATTCAGCGTTACCCTCAAGTGGATAACAGAAACCTTTGGTTGGTTTTATATGTTATCAGTCGCTATTTTCTTAGTTTTCATTGTTTGTGTAGCAGCCTCCAGCTGGGGAAATATCAAGCTGGGCCCTGATCATGCGCAGCCGCAATACAGTTTCGCTGAATGGTTTGCTATGCTATTTTCGGCCGGTTACGGAGTCGCATTACTTTATTTTGGTGTAGCAGAGCCCGTGCTCCATTATGCATCTCCGCCCGCAGGCGCAGCAGAAACCGTCGACGCTGCCAAGCAAGCTATGCAAATTGCATTTTTTCATTGGGGTTTTCACATATGGGCAATCTATGGGATTGTCGGTTTAGTCCTTGCGTATTTTGCATTTCGTCATGGCCTCCCACTGTCGATTCGCTCAGCGTTGTATCCACTTATTGGTGATAAAATATATGGTCCTATTGGTCACACTGTTGATGTGTTTGCCATATTAGGCACGTTATTTGGCATTGCCACAACGTTAGGACTTTCCGTTACCCAAATTAATGCTGGGCTGCATTATTTGTGGCCAAGTATCCCTATTAATACCACAGTACAAATTACTGCTATTGCCATTATTACCGCAGCAGCTACTCTCTCAGTAGTGGCTGGGATGGATAAAGGTGTAAAGCGCTTATCTATTGTAAACATGACTCTTGCAGTGTCGTTAATGGCCTTTGTATTTTTTATTGGCCCTACTATTCATATTCTTGAATCGTTTTTACAAAATACCGGCAGCTACCTTAGCGGTATTGTTGAGCGTACTTTTAATTTACAAGCGTACAGCCGTAGTGATTGGATTGGTAACTGGACCCTATTTATATTTGGCTGGACTATTGCTTGGGCACCCTTTGTTGGCATGTTTATCGCTAAAATTAGCCGCGGCAGAACCATCAGGCAATTTGTTGTTGGCGTGATGCTAGTCCCGACTATTTTTACCTTTTTATGGTTTTCTGTGTTTGGTGATACCGCGTTAAATCTAATAATGAATGAAGGGTTCAATACTTTAATTACTGATGTTCAAGCAAACCAAGCTGTTGCATTGTTTCAGTTATTTGAGGTGTTACCGTTATCATTTATTATTTCGCTACTTACCGTTATTCTAATCATTACCTTTTTTGTTACTTCGTCTGACTCAGGATCATTAGTTATTGATTCTCTCGCCTCTGGAGGTAATATTAATACACCCGCATGGCAACGCGTGTTTTGGGCTGTGCTAGAGGGCGCGGTGGCTGCTGTTTTATTAGTGGCAGGTGGGTTAAGTGCGCTACAAACTATGACTATAGCCAGTGCCTTACCCTTTGCGATTATTATGCTTATTGCAACCGCTGGGCTTTGGCGAGCACTCACCATTGAAGGCCATCGCGATACTAGTTTACAAGCACATGCGCTTAATGGCCGTAATATTAACTTATCTCATTGGAAGCGCCGTTTAGCCGCCATGGTTAATTACCCCAATAAAGAAAAAGTACACACCTTCATTAGTAGTGTGGTAGTACAAGCAATGCAAGCCGTTCAGGCTGAATTAAAAGCGCGACAATGGCATGCAGAGGTTGATTTTGATACCGACTTAGGCCGTGCTCATTTAACTGTGCTACGCCATGAGCATGTTGATTTTGTGTATGACATTCGTCTAACCGAACACCCTATGCCAAGCTTTGCCTATTCTGAGCTGAAACCTGAGATTGATAACATCGAAATGTATTACAAGGCTGATGTTTTCTTACGCCGTGGTGGGCAATCTTACGATGTGTATGGTTACAGTGAAGATGATATTGTGAAGGATATTCTTGATCAATTTGAGAATTACTTACACTTTTTAGGTAACAGCCCAGGTGAACTACCTTGGGATATGGCCGAACACGATGACATGTTAAATAGCGATAAACCTTAAATAAGCATCGTATTTAATACACAATTATTGCAATAAAAAAGGCACTGAAAAGCTGTCTCTTGATCACAAGTCTGACTCAAGAGATTTTGCTAAATCGTAGCCTTCCAGGATGGCTTGTAACTTAAGCCATCCTTGCCATAACACTTTCACAGATGCACGCCCTGTGCGCTTGGT